>JAZDKD010000339.1:0-5444 GCA_043803345.1 Pseudomonadota bacterium | reverse complement strand
GGCCGAGGAAAGAAAGACTGCGCCAGGAAAAGAAAGCCGCTGAAAGACGACAACAGCAGAAGCTCCTCGACTCCTATCAACCATTCCAATACGATTAACGGCCAAATCGGTCGATAGGAAAATGGTTCATCCTTGGCGCTGTATTCATCATTATCTATTTACTTACTCGTAACTAGACTAAAATCGTTTTTGCATGCTGGAGATAAATCAAGATGAAAACACTATTTTGTGTATCACGAGAGAGAACAGATATGGTACACTGAGAACCATGAAGATCTCGTACGTTCACGGTTACGACCCCAGAGAAAACATACGCCTTCAGGATCAGGCTTCCACCCTGGTTGAATTGCTCCATTCCGACACTTCATATCCGAGAGGAAGCAGTGTGCTTGAAGCGGGTTGCGGTATTGGCGCACAGACCGTCACTCTTGCCCGGAACAGCCCCAAGGCGTTCATCACTGCACTCGATATATCCGAAGATTCAATTACCGAAGCCAGAAAAAGGGTATCAGATGCAGGGTTGACCAATGTCGAATTCCAACAGGCGGATATCTTCAATTTACACTTTAGTCCGGAAGCTTTCGACCACATTTTCGTTTGTTTCGTTCTGGAGCATTTATCACGACCGCTTGATGCGCTACGTTCCCTGAAAGTTATTCTCAAGCCTGGTGGAACAATTACCGTAATTGAAGGTGATCACGGTTCCGCGTTCTTTTACCCGGATAGCCCGTCTGCCCATAAAGCGATTCAGTGTCAAGTGGAACTCCAGAAGAGGGCAGGCGGTAACGCCATGGTGGGTAGGGAATTATATCCATTGTTACAACAAGCGGGCTTTCGTTCGATTCGAGTTTCCCCGCGAATGGTTTACGTTGATTCAAGCAAACCTGAATTTGTTGAAGGTTTTACCAAGAAGACTTTTACGGCCATGATAGAGGGTGTTCGTGAATCTGCAGTTAAAACTGGAATGGTAGACCAAAGAGTCTTTGACGAGGGAATAAAGGATCTTTACAGAACAACGGAACCGGATGGCGTATTTTGTTATACTTTTTTCAAGGGTTTTGGAGAGAAATGATCAGCGCTTAGCGGTTCTTGAATGCCCACAGTTTAAATTAGCGGATGTTGCTCGTCACTTATCTCTATAGCAATTCCTTCCTTACTCAATACCCCAACGACAACTGAGTCGGATATTCACTCACATCGGATTCCGGGATAACCCTACTCGCAGTGGGAGGTTTGGAATATGTCTTAATTTTGGGAATTTTGATTACATAGCCCAAAAGTTTCACCAAACTCCCACAAAGACCAACCAGAGCCTTCTCCATGATTACGGATATAGCTAGACCTGTGGGTCCCTGGCGCTGCAGCCTTCCTTCAAGCGTTAATACCTCACTGGTCAGGATGAGCTTGGCGAATCTATCTTGCGCCTTAGAGAATACCACCACTTCAAAAAGCCCCATTTCATCTTCCAGCGTCAGGAACATAACTCTTTTGCCTGACTTCGTGGGTGGCGTGTGAATTATAATCACCATGCCGGAGACCCTGACTCTTGAATCCGACGCCATCCCGCGCAAATTACTCGATGTAACCACATTCTGCTTTCTCAAAACATTCCTGAGCGAAGTCAGCGGATGCGCATGGCAAAAGACACTCATCGACATGGCTTCTCTGTAGATCCGAGTTTTGTCAGTCTCATTTATTTCGTGTTTGGTTCTATCAAGCATTATAAGCGTCCTGTATCAATTCCCACTGGTAATCTTCGAGACCTTCGAAGGCCCCGGCGATAGACAGAATATCCTCTATGCGTTTAGGCGTTGGAACACGATCCAGAAACTCTTCGCGGCTTTGAAATGGTCCCAATCTATGACGATTAGCTCTAATACGGCGGGCCATGGCAGGCCCGACTCCGTTTATAGCATCCAATGGGACCCTTATCCCCGTTCGTTCGGCCACATATTCAGGGTCGCTGAAATTAACATGCGGCTGGTATATTGGTATGCCCCTTCTCCGCGCTTCGTTTATTACTGTTGAATGCGAATATGAGCCCACTTGTCCGGCGTTGAGCAGCCCAAGATAGAACGCCTGCGGATAATGAGCTTTCAGGTATGCGCTTTGGTAGGTAATATGAGCGAATGAAGCGGCGTGGGCCTTACAAAACCCGTACGAAGCGAAAGCGGAAACATGAGTGAAAACTCCTTCCGCTAGAGATTTGCTATGTCCCTGATCTATTGCGCCTTCAATGAAGCTCTGTTTCAAAAGTTCCATTTTTCTGGATTTTCGATCTTTGGTCATGGCTCTTCGGAAAGCATCGGCTTCGGCGTAAGAGAGGCCCGCAAAGAAATGGGCGATGCGCAAAACCTGTTCCTGGAGAAGAATTACACCGTAGGTCTCTTTCAAGACTTCTGAGATGGTCTCATGTAAAAACGGAACGGGCTCTTCCCCGTTTCGCCTCCGAATGTAAACATTCACCATGTCGCCTTCAACCGGCCCTGGTCTGAACAAAGAAACTTCCGCTACTATATCCTTGAACTCGATTGGTTGAAGACATCCCAAAAGGCTACGCTGTCCCGGAGATTCAAGCTGGAAAACGCCGACACTGTGAGTGCTGCAAAGTAGCGAATAAGTCCTTTTGTCATCAAGGGGAATGCGATCAAGATTGATTCTTTTTTCTTCTAATATTTCCAGGGCTTTTCTGATCGCCGTGTGCATACGCAGGCCCAGTATGTCCAGCTTGAGAAGGCCCAAAGCTTCAACATCGTCCTTGTCCAGTTGACTTACTGGGACATCTCTTGGTGATTTACCCACCGGAGTCCACTCCCTGATGGCGCCCGGCGCTATTATTATCCCGCCTAAATGAACGGTGGTCTGAAAAGGAAGACCTATAATTCTTGAAGCTAAATCCACAAGCTGAGTTTCCCCTTGAATTGGAGCGTCCCTTAATTCCGGTAATTCCAGCAGGGATAATTTCAGGTCACGACCTCTAAGTGACCAGGGAAGGCACGAAGCAAGACGATTTATGTCGTTCAAAGGATAGCCCATTGCTCTTGCGGCCAAACGCACGGCGCTCCGGCATTTAAACTTATGGATTGTGCAGACCATAGCCGTCTGTTTTGGAAATAGCCCCAGAACGTAGTTGATAACTTCATCTCTGCGCTCGGAATCAAAGTCTATGTCTATATCCGGCATGTCTCCTCGACCGTCATTGGTAAAGCGTTCGAACAACAGATCATGAGCCACGGGATCTACCCCGCCAAGGAGTAAATAGACCACTAAACTGCCTGCGGCCGAACCTCTAACACTGTGCCGGATGTTCCGGCTTCGGGCAAAGTCCACTACATTCCTGACCGTAAGGAAAAAATCGGCCAGTTGAGTTTTGGCTATGGCCTGAAGTTCCCTCTCAACACGGCGGAAATACTCAATCCCAACTGGACCATTAAGCCCGGCCAGTCCTTTGAAAGATAGCTTGGTAAGCTTCTTTGAAGCCTCTAAAGTATCTTGCATGGAAGGTGGATGAAGCTTACCGATCGGCAAGGAAAAACGCTTACATAGTGAAGCGACGTATTGAGTGTTTTCAATCGCTGGTCGATAGTTAATCTTACTTTCCATCTCCTCACCGGAAGTCAGGAAGAAACTGTCATTCGGTAGTGGCGCAATTTTTCGGTGATGATGCTTGATCTGAATATCGACCAATATGCGGTGGAGGATATAGTCTTTAGGTGTCAGGAATGTAACTTGATTGGTGGCTACCGTCGGTATATTCACTGATGATGCAAAACTTATTGCGCATTGTAATAATTGATCATCGGCGCAGTTATTCTGAATGGCTAAGAAAAGCCACTCGGGGTTATTTAAAACGGATTTCAATTCCTGGAAGATAAACTCCGCTTCTTGATCTCTTCCCCTTTTTAGGGCTGCGCTAATCCGAGAATGGCGTCCACCGGCTATAGTTACCAGCCCTTTTGAATAATGGCTTAAGTCCTGTTTTGTAATGCTTCCGGAATTTGAAGTGGCCGACACAAGACAGCAAAGGTTCCTGTAAGACTCAAAGCTCGTAGCCAGAAAAGTTGCCTGAGATCCATCCCAAATAGGAAGTTTAGCGCCTATAATCGGTTGAATTCCAATTCTGACCGCCGCCTTATAGAACCTGAGAGAGCCATGCAGGGTGTAATCGGTCAGAGCGACAGCCCTTTGGCCCATTGAAGCGACAGTCTCAATCAAATTTTCAGGGGTGAATGTTCCCCAAAGAAATGAGAAAGCGCTAAGAACTTCAAGATGAACGAAATTATCCATATTCATGAAAACATGATCGCATCGAATTGACGGTTTGTTTGATCAGGCGCTTCGATCTGAAGCGGGACGACAAAGGGCTCTAAGGATTTGCTCGTATGACGCCGATTAGTTTTCCCAGGATTTTTATCTTTGAGCGATCTTTTCCTCTAAAAATTAAGGGCTTATAAAATTCGTTGGCAGGCCGCAATTCTATCTGTTCTTTGTCGATCCTGAAGATTTTCAGTGTGGCCTCAGGTTCAATATCTTCTACAATAACCGCAACGATAGAATCATTGTCCGCTTCATGTTGGGGCCGAATTATTACAAGATCTCCATCCTGTATATGGGCTTCGATCATTGAGTCGCCTTTAACTCTGAGGGCGAAAGCTTCGGATGAACCAAAGAAGGAGGGATTAATAGGTAATTCTTCCTCTTTATTCTCTTGAGCCAATATGGGGCGTCCTGCGGCGATTTGTCCAAAAAGGGGAATAAAAGGATCCTTTTTATATGTCGGGTCAACAATTTTCCAGGCCCTTTTGCTGCCCGGCGTCCCTTTGATAAATCCTTTGGATTCCAGCGACCGGATATGCTTTATGAGGCTTCCGGTTGAAACAAGCCCCAGCGCCTTGCATATTTCTCTCAGAGAAGGGGGAAATCCTTCGCGTTCATGGAAAAGGCTTATGAAGTCGAGAATCTGTTTTTGTCTTTCGGTGACTGTCATGTTTGCAGTATAGAGAGTATGCGCTCTCCTTGCAAGAAAAAAATGATAAGCCTTTTTCAAAATTCCGTTTTTTGAGGGTTAAACACAGGTAATAGATGAGATTCACCGGTAGTCCCGTGGTATAGTGGCCCGTCAAAACACTCGGACGGTTGAAAACAAAAATCAGGAGGTAACAATGGAAAATCAGAACCACCTTTACATTCTGTGGACCAACGCTGACCCGATCACAGCAGATAAGATGGTTTTTATGTACGGGTTGAACAGCCTAAAAAAAGGTTGGTGGGAAAATGTTACGCTTATTATTTGGGGGGCTACGGCGAAACTTTCAGCAGAAAATGTTGAGGTTCAAAAGAAAATCAAAGAGCTGTTGTCGGCAGGGGTAAAAATTTCGGCGTGTAAGGCGTGCGCAGACCAACTGGGGGTTACCGAAATTTTGAAAAGTCTGGGAATCGAAGTA
>JAZDKD010000338.1:0-3564 GCA_043803345.1 Pseudomonadota bacterium | reverse complement strand
CCCGGAAGACATCCTCCTGGTTAGGCTCCGCGACCCTGGCACTCCCCACCGGATCTGGACCCATGCCGAGGTAAAACTCCGGGGATTCCGGAGCGGTGGCAAGCTCAGGCTCAGACTCGACCCTCCGCCGCTCATTCTTGTGGCCGGGGATGTAATGGTTGATGAATATGTAATAGGAGACGTCGAAAGAATTTCACCCGAATCGCCCGTCCCTGTGCTTCTGGCCAAGAATAGGCACAGACGCCTTGGTGGAGCCGGTAACGTGGTGCGAAACGTTGTTTCCATGGGTGGCACAGTTGCTCTTTTTGCAACCGTCGGCGCCGACGCTGGCGGGGAATGGTTCAAAAGACATTGTTCCGAAATAGGTGTGGACACATTCTGGCTAAAATCCGAGGCTTCGCGTCCCACGACGATAAAAACACGCGTAGTCGCTAGAAATCAACAGATTGTGAGAATCGATGAAGAATATAATGGCCGGATATCCCAAGATCTTGAGAGGAAAGTTATTGACGACATCAAAGCTGTCAGCCCCCAGGTTAAAGCTGTCATAGTTTCAGATTACGGTAAGGGATTTCTCTCAGACACCATCCTTGGGAGTCTCTTTAAATCAGCCCATGCGGAAGGCGCGCCTTCTTTGGTTGATCCTAAAGGAATGGATTTTAGTCGTTACCGCGGGGCCACATATGTCACTCCAAATCTGAGAGAGGCTTCTCTAGCCTCAGGAGTCGAAATTAAAGACAAGCTAACGCTTGAAAGGGCAGGTAAGATTTTACTCGATCAAACTCAGGCTGAAGGAATAGTCATAACTCGAGGAAAAGACGGAATTACACTGGTGACTAGAGATAAGTCTCAGGATTTTCCTGTCAAACAAGTTGAAATAGTAGACGTCACAGGGGCGGGAGATACAGTGATCGCCACTTTGGCCCTTGCTGTCGGCAGCGGGTTGTCAATCGAAGAAGCGGTCCAAATGGCCAACTTGGCCGCATCGTTAGTAGTAGCAAGATTCGGGGCGGCTTCTGTAACCCTCGAGGAGATGAACAACTCGCTAAAAAACTGGTCTCGTGTTAGAAAAATTGTCAACAGGGATGAGATTGAACGGGTAGTAAGAAATCACAGACTTCAGGGCCAGTCAATCGTGTTTACCAACGGCTGCTTTGACCTTTTTCATGTCGGTCACCTTGATCTTCTCCGAAAGGCTTCAACTTTTGGTGACATATTAATAGTTGCTCTCAATTCAAACACATCAGTTCAACGAATCAAGAGCCTGCAACGACCTATCGTCGATGAAAAAGACAGACTTGAAATCGTTTCCGCGTTAAATTTTGTCGATTACGCAGTGCTCTTTGATGAAGACACTCCATACAATCTCATCCGTGACATCAAGCCAGATGTGCTTGTGAAGGGAAATGACTGGAAAGGCCAAAAGGTGGTAGGGGAGGACATCGTGGTCAATCGAGGCGGAAAAGTTCAATTTGTCAACATGGTCCCCGGAGTCTCCACCAGTTCGCTGATTGATCGGATCGTTCGGGGAACCAATAAATAGTTTCCCCGCTTCATGAACTTTTCACAATCCTAACGCCTCTCTCTGGGTTGTCTGGGATTTCTTCTTGTCCTTTGATTCTCCTGTTCTGGAGGTCTGGCCGGTCTCGGTGGTCGTTTCATGTCTTCCAACGCTACTCCTAAAGGGCCTCCCTTTACTACTGTTGTCGTTATGTTACCGTCATTGGATATGCTGACCGTGACCTGCGGACTTCGGCTGTAATCCTCGACCAGCTTTTTCACAGTAGCGACTCTCAAACCCGTTTCACCAGCGTATTCAATCAATATGTCTCCAGGAACTATGCCAACTTTGTCGGCGATCCCACCTTTCTGGACTTCTACAATCTTTACACCCGGTGAAGTTTCCAGTTCCTGTAACCTCGCAAGAATTATCCGAGCGTTAATGCTGTCCCCCATTTTCCTAAATTCTGTCAATGCTTCCGTGTAGAGTTCCTTGCTTTTGAAAGTTCTATTTCTTTCAGCGTAAATTCCAGCGAGGGTGGCCTTTACTCTGGCTATCCATTTGGGGTCGTCTCTCTTTTCGTAAAGTTTTAGCGCTTTCTCTAGGTCTTCTGTTGCATTGTCCCATTGTTGTTGTTGCGCTGCGAACATGGCCTGTCGGAATAGCCTTATCCCATCTTCTTCAGTCGGCGGGAGCGGCTCTGATTTTAAAGATTCGCGGATCCGAGCCTGATCTGAATTCATGTTTTGGGCAGTCTTGATGTCGGCGTCTTCTTCCATAACCACCCTGAAACCAAGATTCCAGAAGCTCATCGTGTCACCTGAAAATCCTCTGAAGGCGCATCTGCAATCGGTTGGACTTGCGAACCAGTTGCCTCCCTTGTTAACTCTTGACGTGCCAGTCTGAGGACCCTGTGGATCTTTGATGGGCGAGGTCTCGAAATAATTCCGGTCATAATAATCCTGGACCCACTCCATAACATTACCACCCATGTCATAAAGACCAAAACCATTTGGAGGGTAACTTCCCACCGGCGACACTTTTTCATAGCCATCATTTACTGTGGTCATACTTTCAGGCAATTTAGAATTGCCATCCCCGAAGTTCGTGTCTTTATCACCGGGAAGTTTGTCTCCCCAGGGAAATCTGGCCCACACGGCTCCACCTCGGCAGGCCATTTCCCATTCAGCTTCCGTGGGTAATCTGTATTTTTTTTTCTCTTTCCTACTAAGCCATTTGCAAAAGGCTTGAGCGTCATTCCACGAAACAAATACAACCGGCTGGTTATCAGCAATCTTCCAAGGAAGGCTATCCCATTTCATATTCTTCTGAGGAACCCACCTGTTTTCTTTATTGCTGAAAATCATGCCTCCGTCGCCTTTTTCAGGGTCAGTTTTATACTTTGTGTCGTTCACAAAATCTCTGAACTGTTTTGCAGTGACCTCATACGCTCCTACGTAGAAGGGCCGGGTTATACGGACCGGGTGCAATGGAGTCTCATCCTGAAACCATTGCTTGTGGCCCTCTCTCCAAATTAGGCGAAAAGTTAACCTCAGCCAGTCTGATTCTTGTTTTGGACTTCCCATCATGTATTCCTGAGCTGGGATTCTCACCAGATTCATACCGATTGAATTAACGTATGTAGCCGGTTCTTTTTGCGCCTCCAACAAGATGTTCAGCCCCTGCAAAGATCTGAGCCAATTGGCGCAGTCTCGGCTTTCGCCGGTCATCTGTTGGCATTCCTTAACGGCATTCCGAAAGATCTCAATGGCGCGAACAGTGTCGCCTGACAAGGCTAGTTCTCCTGCTCGTTTTATACTATCCGGAATTGTTGAGGAACTTGTGTTGGAACCATCTTTGGAATCTATTGGTTGAGGTTCCTGACCTTGCGCCGTCATGTTGAAGCCAAGAAGCGCAATTCCCAATGCAATTGCCATTAAAGGTAACTTTACAGTAGTTGGTTTCATGTTTTTTGTGGATTCCGAGGCTGAAAAGAAGTGGGGGCGAAAAACCTCTTTGATTTCAGGTTGATTAAATTTAACGGCTATTATTCTAAAAATATG
>JAZDKD010000337.1:0-3893 GCA_043803345.1 Pseudomonadota bacterium | reverse complement strand
CTGCCGGTGATATCCTCTACCAAGTCCCGATTATTAGAAAAATCGGGCAGAAAATGGAACTCTAACCAAATTTTGGAAAATTCACTCCTCTCTCTCTCTCTCTCTCAATTTGCCGATTCGCTCTTTAATCGAAATCGGTGCCGGCGAAGGTTCAATTCTGAAGAGATTATCAGATCTGAATTTTGGTCAAGAAATTCATGCTCTTGAGATATCCTCGACGGGTGTTGAAACAATAAATAGAGAGGTTTGCATAACCCCGGTTTTCTCGTTCCGGATTGCTCATCGATGACCGTACTCGGACCATAGATGAAGAGGAGGCCGCTTCGGTTTTTCCGGTGTAGCAACTCTACAAAAGATTGCATGGAAAATTTCACGATAAATCACAATAAATATTCGATATTACTTGACATATTTCCATATTTGTGCCATATTTCCTCCATCAATTTTGCCGGAGGGACTATGGGATACAAACGAATCGATCAGAACATGACCTTCGCAGAAGTATCGCTTCTCAAATCCATGGAACATAACCGCAGCCTCAAGAGACTGGAGAAGATCAACCAGGTGATCAACTGGTCGCAGGTGGAAGAGATTCTTCTGTTGCATTATACTGTCGGGAGCAGACGCGAAGGCGCCGACGCCTATCCTCCGCTGATGCTCTTGAAGGGGCTTCTCCTCCAGAAGTGGTACCGGATCGATTCCGACCCGGAGTTGGAAAACCAGATCAACGACCGGATCTCCTTCAAGAAATTCCTGGGGTTGTCCTTCGATCAGCATTCCCCCGACCATTCCACCTTTTCACGGTTTCGAGGCCGACTCTCCAAAGAGGCGATGACACTGATCAACAGCGTTGTTCTTCAACAATTTTCCCAGAAAGGATTGACCATCAACGAGGGCATTGCCGTAGACGCCCGCCTGGTTCAATCCGCCAGCCATCCCATCAGCAACGAGGAGATCAAAAAGCAACAGGAAAAGAGAGAGACCCCGGAGGGGAAGCTCGATCGGAACGGGAATCTTCTCAAGTTCTCAAGAGATCTTGATTCGGACTGGACGGTCAGGAACAACATTCCCCATTATGGATTGAAGGAGCACGCCTCCGTGGATACGCATCACGGGTTTGTTCTCTCCACGGATCTGACACCGGCCTCGGTTCATGACAGCACCTATCTTCCCTACTGCATTGCCGCCAGTTGCCATACCGAAGACCCCATCGGGAAGGTCTACGCCGACAAGGGGTATTATGGCGAACCCAATAGAGGCTTTCTCCAGATGAACGGCATCGCCGACGGGATCATGAGAAAGGACACAAGGTCAACCAGATTGACCGATTATGAGAAAGAGCGGAACAAGCAGATATCGAAGGTACGTTACATCGTCGAGCAGTACTTCGGGTTAAGCCACCTGCAGACCAACGCCTTCCGGGCCAGGTTTACCAGGATCGTTATAAACATCATGGATGCTCTCTTCCGGCAGATGGCCTTCAATCTGTTCCGAGGGGGTAGAATCCTCGGGACGGTGTAAATATAGACAGAGGTCTGCCCAAACGTGGAGCAGTGGGCGGATCAGCCATAAATCAGCTCTCTTAACTGAGTATGTTGAGGTGAACGGTGTCGCCATAACGGAAAAGTTGATCAACATCGACCGGTGATATCCTATACCCAAACCCGATTTTCTGAAAAGTCGGGGAGAAAATGAAACTCTGAGCAAATTTTGGAAAATTCAAACCTCTCAAATAATCGGCACATCCCACGATTAGTAGAGTGCGCTCTGTTTGATGGCTACAATGTTCCATATGACAACTCAAAGTTTGATTTGGCTATCCTGAGCCATGTCATTGAGCACGTTGAATACCCGAGGAGACTGCTCTATGAGGCGAAGCGTGTGGCGAAATATGTTTTTGTTGAAGTGCCGTGTGAGGACACTCTGAGGCTGAAACGGGATTTTGTGTTCGATAAAGTGGGTCACATTAATTCTTATTCGCCGAAGACAATTCGAAGGCTGGTTCAAACCTGCAATCTCAAAGTATTAAAGCAAATTACGGTAAATCCTCAAAAAGAACTTTATACGTTTCAAAAGGGAAAGAAGGGACTCATCAATTATTACATAAAGAAATATTTGCTATATTTTTCCCCTCTCGAGGCAACAAATATTTTCACCTATCATTCAGCCCTGATTTGCCAGGATGCCTCTTAGCGGTGCCTGCACCTATGAGAGTTCTCATCGTTCATAACCACTACGGTCGGTTCGCGCAAGGGGGCGAAGCAAATGTAATGGAAGCTGAAGCTCGTCTTTTGACTGCGCATGGGCATGATGTCATGAAATATGAGCGGACGAATGCCGAGATCTATGAGGACGGCACGCTTGCAGACAAGATTCGGGCCTTCCGTGATGTGACCTGGTCGGCGAAGAGCTACAGGGAAGTAAAGAGCGTCATCCAGGACTTCCGGCCGGACATCATGCATGTCCACAATTACTGGTTGGTCTTGACACCCTCGATATTTGCCGCAGCAAAGTCGTGCGGAGTAAAAACTGTAGTGACACTTCACAATTACCGGATGATATGTCCTGGAGTTCTTTTCCTCAGGAATGGCAAGCCATGCGAGGACTGCCTTTCCGGGAATTCATATAGAGTTATCTGGCATCAATGTTTCCCTGGCAAGTCTCTTATTAAATCTATTATGTCATTGCGGCTATACCTGGAATCTAAAAAAAGGGAATTTCTCAATCCTTGGGTGGACGCATACATTGCACTTACCGAGTTTGCGAAAAGAAAGTTCGTGGAAGGCGGATTGCCAGAAGAAAAGTTATCTGTAAAACCGAATTTTATTGCAGATCCTCTGAAAGGTGGCCACCCGACATTACCCGGAAAAGGAGCTGTATTTGTCGGAAGAGTCTCACCAGAGAAAGGGCTGGTTACACTCCTGCGTGCATGGAAAGATTTAGAATATCCGCTGACAATTGTCGGCGATGGACCCCTTTACAGGATTCTTGCTGGAAAAGCAAATGTTTCCATCACTTTTGTGGGTCAAAAAAGTAGTGAAGAAGCGTTAGATATTTTGAATAAAGCAGAAATTTTTGTTTTCCCATCAGCCTGTTATGAAAGCTTTAGCCTTTCACTGCTCGAAGCGATGGCCATGGGAAAGGCAATCGTCGCATCTGACCTTGGACCCCGTAGCGAAATGGTGACGGATGGTGTCCATGGTTTGCTGTTTAACGCAGGTGACATACAAGATCTTAGGCAAAAGGTCTTAAGGCTCATTGAAAATAAGCAATTGTCCGCTGATTTAGGCGAAGCAGCGCGGAAAAAATATCTTGGTTATTATACACCAGAAAAGAATTATAATTCACTAAATGAGATTTACAAAAAAGTCCTGAGGTCATGACCGTAAATTGGGGACTGCTAATTGCTTGATCGACTTACCGCAAGTCCTATCAGAAGAATTTTTATCTGCGGTTTCATTTGTTGAAATCAACGGTCATTTATTATCAAAATCGTATATATGAGGTTCCAGTTCCTGAACCAAAATCGTCTGAGTCAATCGTACGGGTCTTGAGGGTTGCATTATTCCCACCCCCCACAGAAGGGGATGCGCGCCGCTTACGGTTTTCAAACACATTGCGGAAAATACTCTTTTTTTTATTAAGAGAAGGGTTTTGTTTAACCTGGAAGAAAACAACGGCATCACTTCTGCAGAGTAAACTACGGTTAACGCGGCGTGTGGTCCTGGCATTTGGTCTGTTCAGTGATAATCGCGGTCATTGCCTAGCCGTTGGGCCGCAGTATTGCCCGCGTTCAGAATACCTTGTTTTTCCGAAAAACTGTTGCATGGAAGTGTCAGCAGAAAGAGATATTGAAAAAGATTATACTATTCTATTAAACTATTTTCAGCAAA
>JAZDKD010000336.1:0-2948 GCA_043803345.1 Pseudomonadota bacterium | reverse complement strand
CTCAAATTGCCGCTCTGCAAATTCAGCGACAGCTTGAACTCGGATCTTATCGCACAGCTTGGTTTCTATGTCATCGCATCCGTTACGCACTAAAAGATGCGGTTCCGAGTGTCAAACTCGGAAATACTGTAGAAGTTGATGAGACGTATGTTGGAGGGAAAGTACGTGGCCGTGGACGTCGTTATATCGGAAATAAAACGCCAGTGGTGGCACTCGTTGAGCGTAATGGGTGCGTAAGATCACAAGTCATGCAAAAGGTCACAGGAGAGGCCTTGGGACAATTAATCAAGCAACACGTTTTAACGGACGCCCACCTCAACACAGACGAATCACCATTATACGCGACGACCGGCAAAGACTTTGCGTCTCACGACACAGTCAATCATAGTGATGAAGAATACGTTCGCCACGACAAAAAGACTGGACGAACGGCTACCACAAATACCGTTGAGGGGTTTTTCGGGAACAGCAAACGAAGCCTCGACGGAACACATCATCACCTATCTGGCAAACATCTTCCGTTTTATCTTGCGGAACTCGACTACAAGTATAATACTCGTAAAGAGAGCGATGGTGCGAGGACAGTCGCCGGGATTAGGAAAATAGAAGGAAAACGGCTTATATTGCGCCGATCTGCCAAAAAGGAACAAAGCTGATGAGCCCTGTGACGCGAACCGCAGAGTCACGAACTGAACACCTGCTCACTGAGTTGCTAAGATCCCAAGGTTGGGATTGCAGGCGTCCGCCTGCGGGCGAGGTGTTGATTAAACAGGAATATAAAAATCACGTCAATCTGCATGAAGTATTTCGAGCCACCAGTAAATCCGGCCCTGGGGCAGGATTACCAGAAGCTGTTCTCGTTAACCGTGAATCTTTGGCTCCTTTGGCTGTTGTAGAAGCCAAAGCTTACAAAGCTGACATTGAATTGGCTATAAATGAGGCTCAAGGCTATGCAGATGCCTGTATAGCTGTGGGATATTCTCCCTTGGCGATAGGGATTGCAGGAACATCTGAGGATTATTTTGATGTACGCGTACATAAATGGACTGGTACGCGGTGGGTTCCAGTAACATACGATGGCCGTCCCATCAACTGGATTCCTAACAAGGCTGATCTCGACATCATGTCTGCGCGGGGCAAACAAAGCGAATTACGACCCACAGTGCCCCCCCCTGAAGTTCTGGCAGAGCGAGCAAATGAGATTAATCGCCTATTGCGGGAATCTGGGATTATGGATCAAATGCGTCCTGGTGTTATTGGGGCTATCATGCTGGGACTCTGGCACTCACGAGGCCAAATTCGCAAAGAGGAAAAATACATTCTGGCTGACATTAATCATTCCTGCCAGCAGGCATTCTGGGGAGCCAAGAAAACTGAACTTGCCAATAGCATTCGGGTAGACGAAGCCAATCGCACACTGGCAATTAAAACCCGCCGAATAGTATCTATTTTGGAGCGGCTAAATGTCACTGTTTTGACGGCTGAACATGATTATCTTGGTCAACTTTATGAAACTTTCTTTCGGTACACGGGGGGAAACACGATCGGGCAATATTTTACGCCACGACATATTGCTACGATGATGGCTGAATTAGTGGAAGTAGGCAAGAAAGACATAGTCCTTGATCCTGCGTGCGGAACCGGTGGATTTCTTATTGCTGCTATGAACCGCATCATGGAACGAGAGCATGTTTCGCGAACGCAGATGGTTAGGATGGTGAAATCAAAGCTATTAGGGTTTGATCAAGAACCACAAACGGCTGCACTGTGTGTGGCAAACATGATTCTTCGCGGGGACGGCTCAACAGGGGTCAAGCGTGGAGACTGCTTTACTTCACCAGATTATCCAATAGGGAAAGCCCATGTTGTTCTGATGAATCCTCCTTTTCCCCACGAAAAGACAGATACGCCGCCTGATCAGTTTATAGATCGCGCGCTAGAAGGATTACGCCATCGAGGACGCCTTGCCGTCATTGTTCCTATGCAGATCCTTGTTAGAAGGGACAAGGCAATATGGCGAGATAAGATCCTGGCGCAAAACACACTTGATGCCATTATCACATTACCTGACGAACTCTTTCAGCCGTATGCGTCGTCTAATACCAATATTGTGGTTATTACTAAGGGGGTTCCTCACCAGGAAAATAAGCCCGTATTTTTTGCAAGAATAGACAATGATGGCTTTAGACTACGCAAGAATGTCCGAATTCAGCGGGAAGGATCGCAAATACCCGATGTGCTTAGAGCATATCAATGTAGTCAGACAATCTTAGGGATCTGTGGAACTCATGAACTTGGCAAGGGAAACGAATGGCGACCAGGAGCTTATATTCCTGCGCGTCGCCTCTCCCCCGCAGAGGTCTTAAATGAAGTCGGTCTCCTGGTAAGATCAAAAACGGCCTTAGTGGTGAAATATGCCCCACAATTTCGGCAGTTGCGAGCCAGCTTACGTGAAGGCCGCCTCATACCGAAATCATTCCGTCTCTATAAGAAGAGACAAAAACAACTCGCTCTGCCAGGGGAAGTTATTGGCTCTTATTTTGAGATCTTTTATGGACAGAGTGAGCTTGAGACAAAGGATGCGTTGGGAACGGGAGATACTCCAATCATCTCTTCAAGCGGAGCAGATAACGGTTGCTACGGCTTTTATGACTTTGATTGGTTGATTTCTCCTCCCGTTGTCACCGTTCCTCGTACTGGTAGTATAGGAATGGCTCACGTTCAAGAATGGCCAGTCGGGGCGTCAAGCGACAATCTCATTTTACTTCCTCGAAAAGGCACCCCAGAGGAACTATTATACATAGCGGCGGCTGTCATTAGACAGGAACGTTGGCGTTTTAACTACGGAAGCAAAATTACCCCGAGCCGGATTGCACAATTTCCGCTTCCTCACGATGAAATTACGATCAAGGCTGTCCGTTCCCTTATCGAGTCATCTGTACATGTGG
>JAZDKD010000335.1:0-5111 GCA_043803345.1 Pseudomonadota bacterium | reverse complement strand
GGCGGTAAAGCTGATACTGTTTGCTCGAATAACTTTCAGTAGAAACATTAGTTATATAATGCGAGGTCACAGCCGAGATTACTAGCAACAAGCCAAATAATGCTATGCCTGCCCGTGCCCGAAAAGCCAATACGAACATCGCTGCAAAAGCCATGGCTACAGGCATTAACACGCCCATTTCCACACCCGAAAAAGCGCCCAAATAGCTAACGATATAGGCCAAGACAAGCAACAACACCCCTGTTAGAATGGGTAGGGCTTTTCCAAAAGTGATCAGCGCCACTGGGCCAAAAGTCAACAGATACATTCGACTCAACATGGCATGAGGGCCTTCACCGAAGAAAAACACTATGTCCCCAGCTATCAGATATCCTGCGAGGCACAAGCCCAGAAATACTGCAAGGGATGCGGAACACAACCATGCAAAGGCCTTTTGCCTGGAAGGCGTGTTCAGTAATATACGAGAGCACCAAAAACCACCAACGCAACAGCAAATAAGAACAAAGGCTCGTGCCATGGAACTTACCGGTGTCATGCTGAAATAAGCGCTTGCAAAGGCGAGAACCGAAAATATTAGGGACAAGAAAATCTCGAACCACTTAGCTCTAAATTTGCATCTCTCAGCTACCACAATGGCTGACGTGAACGCAGTCAAGCAAAGAATGGCTGAGAAGATCCTGGAGTTTTCGCCTGGCATTAACTGCCAGTATGGTCTTAGGAAGACTAGATGCACGCTCACCAGTGCGAAATAAAACCAGGCGAGTCTGAAAAGAATTGTATTTTGGATCATGCTGTTAGCTCCGCACACATTAGAGGGACGGTAAGGGCAAACCGATTATCTCTGTGCCGCTCTTCTTACTAGCCATTACCAAATAATCCTGAGCCATAATGCGGCGACATCTTGTTACACTACTTTGACTTCATGAAGATTTGTATTACAATTGAGCGGTGAGATCAATAATCTACTATCCTAATGGAATGATATGGCAAAATCTATCTCATTCACTGTTTTGCAGTGTGAGGAATTATACGAAGACAGTCTGGAATACCAATT
This sequence comes from Pseudomonadota bacterium, assembly GCA_043803345.1. Classification (GTDB taxonomy): domain Bacteria; phylum Desulfobacterota; class Desulfomonilia; order Desulfomonilales; family Desulfomonilaceae; genus CAJBEZ01. Next base: position 4,057 of record JAZDKD010000335.1, on the reverse strand, counting down.
TATAGAGTAGTGGAGTGGTATCCGAATGCCCCGCAAAGGTTTCACCTGGTTACATTTATTTTGTTTCACAAGTTGCGCATTGCTTGTATTGACAGTGTTTCCTACCCATGCCAGCTTTCGCGAAAAAATCGATAACGTCAAAAAGCAACGTGCCAAGATATATTCTGAAGGTTATTTCCAGGAAGGCAAACTGGAATTCGAACGTGGAAATTATCTGCGTGCAATCAGGTTGCTAACTGACGCTATTGGAAAAGGCGCCCCTACCGAAGCTTTCAAATATCGAGGGCAGGCTTACGAGCAGTATGGATCCCTGGATAAAGCGGTCACGGATTACAACGCCTATCTCTTCTCGAATCCGGAAGATTATTTGGTCTATGCTATGAGAGGAGATACGTATATTAGATTGACCGAATTTGAGAAAGCGTTTGCAGATTTTTCGCGTTCAATGGAATTGAATCCCAGTTCGCAAGATTCACTTGTCGGGCGAGCGATCTCTCTCATGGGATTGCAAAAGTATTCTCTCGCGATTAGGGATCTCAAAGAGGCCATCCGGAGGAATCCTGATGATTTGGAGGCTACTCGGGCCATTGTAATTGCTTCCATGTTGGACAACAATTACATCAATGCCAAGAAGTTCATTGAACGCGCAGTAGCTACGGAACAGGACACTAGCAGATTACGTCATCTTGAAACATTGTCAGATCAGATAAATTCGCAGTTAAATGCCAGAAATTCTGGGGAAATAGCGGCTCAACAATCACCAGGACTTTCAGTTACAAACATCGGAAAATACGAACCCTATTCCGTTCAAGCAGCTCCAGAGTCCATCAGTTCAGCGCCTTCGGAAATTTCAAAGAAACCAAACGGTTCTGGTTCAACCGGGACTCAGGATAATGTCACAGGACTGTATGAGACTTCATATATGGGACATTTTGTAAGCATTCAGGTCACCCAGTCAGGCAATAAAATTAGTGGAGTCTTACGAATTCGTAATCCCTTAAATAAAGAAGATAACTATACTTTCTCCGGGGCTATAGAAAATGGGGAAGTATATGCGAGTCATCGCGATGGTGGAAGCTTCAAAGGAAAAATTGAAATGAACCGTCTAGTTGGGAGTCTTCGAACTAACGAAGGACTCGTTATCCCTATATCAATCGAGCCTCAGTGAGCGTTGGTTCTAGCGATCGTTCCAGCCCTATCATGAAAGACGCTGAGTGATACCATCATGGACGTAAAGAATTGCGGCCTGGACCCTGACAAATATACTGTCCTTAATCCTTTGTCAGAAGCGCTTGTTCTAACAACTAACTCCAAAAACAGGAATATCATCCTGGGGGCGCTTGAGATCAGCGGGCCAATCGACATCCGTGCTCTTAGAGAAACCGCCAACGGGATAGGGAAGTTTTTCCCCCAACTTAAGGCTTCTCTTACGGAAATAAAGGTCCGGGGAAAACACTGCCTTGTGTGCAATCATCAGGGAAGCCCTGAAATACCCCTGGTAATAAATAGCGCATACGAATCTGTTGAGACGGCTGATGGATTCGATGCCTTGCTCAAACAACTCGAACCGAGTCTCGCCCAGAAGAGAGATTTTTTTTCTCAACCAGCCTGTGAAATTCATTTGCTCAAATTGGCGGAAGACCGCCATTTGCTGGCCTGCATACTTGAACACAGAGCTTCTGACGCTATTACCCTGGCTGAAATCGTCAAAGTTTTCATGGCCAACTATCACGAATCAGTGACAGGTGAAAAATCGATCTTTTGTGAGTATCCATCCGTCGCTTCAACAGCGGTAAAACGCAGGATAGCCAGAAAAAAAACAGTCTTGAGAGACTATTCCGACACTTTTGCTCAGGCCATGATTCCCTACAAAAGGTGCACCCTTCCACATGGCAATGGCCGTCCGGATCAGAGAGGTGAACATTATGTCAAGCGTTTGCCTTCCGTGAACAGGACCAATAGCATTTTGATGAATTGCTCGAGAACAAGAGCCTCTTTTGTTGACTTCCTCATGGCAGGCGTCGCATTGGCGATTGACAGGTGGAATAATGCCCGGAATGTCAAATCATCCAGAATCACCGGGGCTATGACCGTCAACATCCAGGGACGCTTCATCGGTGATGACGGGCCGAACAACGACAGCGTGCTATATTTCGAACTCGAATCTGACCAGAGAAACGGTTTCAGGAAACTGGCCCGCACGATTTACAGCACCAGAACCAGGTTATTCAGGGACCAGATGGACATTAAGTATTTTAAGGGCATGAAGAAGATAAACAACGTGCTGCGGCTTTTTCCTTTTAGATTAAGACAACGGGCCTACCTTGAAATGCTAGAAAGACATCAGACATCTTTCGCCCTGGGGTTCATGGGTGTGCTATGGCCTGAAAATAGCGGTCGAAAGATTTCTAACGACTCTTTTCTCACGTCAGCGGGCGGTCTGAATATTGTCGAGGCGCATGGTATGGCGTGCCGGATTGTTTCAAGGACGCCCTTGTACCTGGCGGCATATTTCTTCCGAAAGAGACTTAACCTGATATTATCAGCGGCAGCGTGGCTGTTCACCAGAGAAGAAGCGCAATCGTTCCTTGATCTCGTCGTTGAAGTTCTTGAACTGCACCCCCCTGAAGAAACACGTTTGTGACAGTTCGTATTTCCAGTGTTTGTTACGAAGCTTGTCGCCCTAGCCGCGGGATGGCATACCCAACTACTCCAACACCGATTACAAACAGGGAGAGAACCTGGCCAGCGTTTAACCAACCCAGAGGGCCATCCCACAATCGCTCGGGCCGGGTGGTAAACTCTATCAAGAACCTGAGACACCCATATCCGATGAGAAAAAAGCTGCTCAGGTCACCGGGTTTTAATGGCCGTTTCCTAAGAGTCCAGAGTACCACGAATAAAAGCAGACCCTCAAACACCGCCTCGTACAACTGGGATGGATGTCGTGGCTGCGGCCCGCCGGCCGGGAATATTATGCCCCAGGGAAGGTTGGTGACCCGTCCGAAGCCTTCACAATTGATAAAGTTTCCGATTTTGACCGCGGCCAGTCCCAACGGAAGCCCCAGATACACAGCGTCAGACAGTTCCCTCATCGGAACGCCGTGTTTCCTGATAAACAGCAATCCTCCGACTGACATTCCTATGAGCCACCCGTGAGCGCTCATACCACCGTGCCACAAAAAAAGAATCTCCCAGGGTTTTTGGATGAAAAAAGACAGGTTGTAAAAAATACCGTATCCAAGCCTGGCCCCTATGATACCGCCCATCAGGCCATAAAAGAGTAGTTCCGGTAATGCCTGGACCGGGATAGGTCCTTTCCTTCGAATTAGCTCATGGCGCATGACGAGTAACCAAAGTACCACCCCTAGGCAGTACATAAGTCCGTACCAGCTACTTGTCAGAGGACCTAGCCTGAAGAAGACGGGATCGATGAAAGGAGAGGTCAGATTTAAGAACTGCATGTGTTTGTGATGGCCGAAACTGAACCAGTTACTGAAATTAAGGTTAAAACTTGCCCCCGGCCGACTCGGCGTATCCGACCAGCTCAACATGTCCATGGCCTGAAAGCGCCTTGTTACTCATTTTTCCGTTTAGACTCACTGGTCCTTCCCAATAATTGATCGTTGTGGATGTTGCGGAAACAAGTTCGTGTTCTGTTACAAGGGCTCGAATCTCCAGGGCCAGTTCCAGCGATTCAATGTCGATAATCCAATGGACCGGGTAGATGGCCCCGGTTGCCGAACTGGTCCATGTGTTGAGAACTTGAACTTGTAAATCTCTTGCCAGGAAGCATCTCCAACTTCCATCTGGCAAGACTAGTGTTCCCGAAGACGTTTCGGCCATGGTCCCGTCGGAATTCCGAATAAGCGAAATCATAATTTCGTGGTTATTATCAAGAATTAATCCAAACCAGTCCCAACCTTTCACAGACTTCGGCAGTATGGAGGTCCCGAACTCCCGGTCCATGAAACTGGCTCCGGTAACCTGATGGACCTTTCCTTTCCATTCCAGGGTTCCCTGAGTCTTTAGTGAGGCAAGAGAATAGTGATAGGAA
>JAZDKD010000334.1:0-2512 GCA_043803345.1 Pseudomonadota bacterium | reverse complement strand
CCCCGATGACCACTTGAAAATTACCAGGAGATGACTCAACATCCGGTTTTGTTTTGTCAGGATGCGTGTTGATCACCATCCAGCGCCACATTCCGATGGTGTCAGGGGTAAACTCAAATGAAGTCCTACCCCGGGGGACTTTAAGCAAGACGTAAGTCCCTGACGGTCTTATAAAAACGACATAAAATCCTTCTCCCAAGGGCAGATTGTGATCACAAAGCCACTTAAACTCACCCGGCGCCCCCAATTCGATGGCTGAAGTTTCCATCAATTCAGGCTTACAGATTTCTCCACTGCGGTGTTCCTGACAAAACGCACAAGCTGCTCTAAGCATGAAGCAAAGAGCCACTAGCGTGACTGAAAATTTGATTAAACTTTTATTGTGACTGAACGGCATGTTCATCCAACCATCATCAAGCCTTATACAAAAACCTAAACTAATGATCGTTAATTTGCAAGAATAATAAGGGTTCTTAGATCAACAGCCTGAATCATTCTCTTGAGGTCTACCGGTTGATTTTATATCGCGATTCTTATAAAAGCTTAGGAGTCTGCGAATTTTTGGTGTCCGACTAATGACTTTTTTCAAGAATAGTGACAACCCCATCTCTAAGAGAGAACAACCGTTTGAGTTTTTAACATTAAAACATTTCTCACTCTGGAATGTCTTTCTTATCAATTGGAAGTGACTAATGGAATTAGGACTGTTTCGCCTTATGTTTAATAAATTGCTTGACGCTTTAAGGATTAATAAAGCGCCTGAAAGCTTTTCTCACATAGATTCATTGGATTCTCGCAAGATTGAATCCTTTTCGGTTTTTTCCGATGGAATAAAACTACGAGGCAAAATCTTTTTCCCCGCCGCCAGGCCAAACATGCTGTACCCTGTCGTAGTGATATGTCATGGAATTCCCGGAAGTGGAAACCCAAGGCCATCGAGTGATACTGGCTACGAGTCTCTGGCTGAAATGTTTACGTCATTGGGACTTGCCGCAGTCATTTTCAATTTTAGGGGCTGTGGGGATTCTGGAGGAGATTTTGATATGATGGGATGGACCAGGGACTTGGGAATGGTCTTAGACAAAATATTAAACACCCCCTTTCTAGATCCTACAAGAGTTGTTCTGCTTGGTTTCAGCGGAGGCGGAGCAGCCGCTATAAAAGTTGCGGCGGACAATCCAAATGTCTACGGTCTTGCGGTCGTGGGAACACCCTCCAACTTCGAGGTATTCAGAAAGGAGGTTTCCACAATAATCAAGGATTTCAGAGAAAGGGGTATTATCAGGAATCCTGATTTTCCGCCGGATCCTGAGAAATGGGCTCACGGTTTTGTAGAGATTGAGCCCAAAAAGTGGATATCCTATTTTAAGGGTAAGAATATTTTGATCATGCATGGATCTAGTGACGAGCTAGTACCTGTTGAACAGGCCAAGGAACTCTTCAACCAAGCACCGTCAGGTATAGCAAGTCTTGAAATAATTCCTGGGGGGGTCCATCGGTTGAGGCTGGATCAGCGTTGTTTGGAAGGTCTCAGGACCTGGATCCTCAAATTATTGGGTTGGAAACTTTGAAACACCCCGATTCAATTGTTATGAAATCGTGCGATTATCGCGTCAAATTTACACGGCGTTTTCGATGATTGATTCTTTAACCGCCACAGGTCTGTGCAACAAGTAATTGTGGTCGGCATGTTTGACGCAGAAATCTCATTACGGCGCAAAGCCCGCAGATAAAGGATAGTGGCAATATGGCTCGCTCAAAGAAATTGCTGTTGGGAGCGCTGGCGGCGTTTGTGATCACGGTAATAGGCCTGGCGCTAACAGCCAGATTCATTCCGGAAAGTGATTTCGTCAGGCAGACCATTGAGTCAAAAATTAGCAAAGAGACGGGCCGTCAAGTGTCGTTAGGACAGGTCCGAATAAGGATTGGTTTTCCATCTCTGGTCAATGTCCTGGTCGAGAACACATCCATTTCAGATGATAAAGGAAACAGTTTATTTTCTGTTAGAGAAATAAGGCTAAATCCTAGTTTCTGGAGTATCCTCACCGGTCAACCGGCCATTGAGAATCTCACGATTTCCGAGGCTACCGTTGTGATGTATAGGGACTCTTCCGGCCATATCGAGAGCTTGCTATCCAGAAAACCTTCAGCGGCCTCGCAATTTGTTATAGCCGACGAAGAGCAACGTTCTGGCCAAACCGAAGAAACGATTCCGGGAAAACTTGAAAAACCTCAATTCTCATGGCCGATTAAGTATGTCTTGATAGAATCTTCGCGCGTGATACTGGAAGACGCTTCGGCGCCAGTAGGTGAACCAGTGAAATTATCCCTGGAAAAAATAAATGGGCAGATTAATCGTGATGGCGCTTCGATTAGTTTCCATTTGACTGGTATTCCCGCTATTCCTGGTATTCAAAGCGCTGAATTGGTTACCAAAGGATCATTCCTGTTCAACGACAACTTCACCATCTTGGAGACAGGGCAAGTAGTCTGTAATCTGGATTCCGCCAAA
>JAZDKD010000333.1:0-10462 GCA_043803345.1 Pseudomonadota bacterium | reverse complement strand
CCAGATTTGGATATGGCTGAAAAAGCAATCAGGATGGTCAAATTTGCAGCGCCATTTTCTTGTGGCTACATTTTTTGTCGCATGGTAACGTTGAGCTTGACGCGTAGATGCCCATCGGTTAGAAACTAATCTTAAGGCTTTACATATGAAACGACATTTTTATGTGGCGTAAATATTTCCTAATAATTGCTGATAATTTAAGCTAGGGCATTCGAACACAATACCGATCAGATTCGTAATGATTTTGAGGTCTACCCAATAAGGAGTCTTAAAATGGCAGAAGCTCGTGACGCTCGAAGACATCCCAGAATAAGGGTCAGAGTTCCCAACTCTCTCCGAATTAGAGTGAAGGAAGGGGATTGTCTGGCCGACCTGTTGGATATCAGCCAGAGTGGTGTTGGAGTAGAATTCTTTGACCTGTTTGATGTGCTGATTTTTTCAGAGGGAGATGTGGTTAAACTCGAGTTTCTGCTCAAGCCGGAACACGTTGGAGAGAAGACGGCCTCAGACATTCTTAAATCCATACAGAAGATTAAGAATGAGCCAAAAGAAGAAGGCGAAGAGTCCGAGGGATCTCAGGAAGCCTTTCAAGTCGACGCGAAGATTGTCTGGACATATCTCAACCGCCTGGGATTGGAATTTGTAGGAGTGGATTAAGGTATCGGCATTTCAACTTTTGGATTCTTGATAGTTTTGTAAATGAAAAAGGGCCGAAAGATTTCGGCCCTTTTCTTTTTAGGCAGGTAGTTTGTTATCTACTACTCTGTCGACCGGCATTTGTCCCTATGCCAAATGACCAACCATTAAACAACAGTAATTGTTTGATGTTTTGGTCAACCCAGACGTCGGCTCGAGCAATTAGACTTTTCGGAACATGGACCAGATCGTCTTTTGTCAGATGATAATCCGTCCCGGCGGTGATATTGGTAAGGTCAACCATTTTGGGAATATATGCGCCGCCCGGTCCTTTCTTGATAACTAACACAGAGCGGGGTTCAGATGTGTTTTTTGCCCCGCCGGCCATTGCGATCGCCTGCTGAACAGTAACGGGGCCCTTCATGGTGAAAACGCCTGGTTTTTCAACTTCTCCGTCAACATATATAAGGTTTCCAACCACGTCTCTTAACAACACGGAAATGTTCATGTCTGAAATCAAATTTTTGTAGGCTTTGTTGAGATTGTCTGTTAGTTGACGCACTGTCAATCCCGCTGCGGGAACGTCCGCAATCAATGGTACAGAAATATCACCGTCCGGTCGAATGGTGACCAATCTAGCCTGACCATAAGGCGCTGTAGCGAGAGCTTTTTGAAGCTCGTCCAGTTTGGCGCCGAATTCTCTTACGGTTACAGTTATTTCCGGGTCCTTGAGTAAATCCGAATAAACCTGTTTCAGCATCGCGCTTGTTTGATCGGGAGTCATCCCGGCTACAGTTACATCTTTCTTTCTCGGTATGCTGATTTTCCCATCCGGACGGACCCTAACGGTGCGGTTCAATTCCGGGTGATACGTGAACTCGACATCTATAGCGTCCTTCACTTGCAGCTTGTACGGAGTGGATGTTTCCTGCGGACGGGTGAGGTACATGATTTCCATTGAATCCCCTTCCGAGAGGCGGTAAAGATTCGCTGGAAAATGGTTGGTCACTGCGTTCGCTATCGCTTTCGCGGGGTGGTCAATGGGCCCAACTCCTCGTTGTTTGGTCATTAAACAACCGCCTAAGACGATTGGCGTCAGGCACACAGCAAGAGCGACAAGCCGTAATTTACTCATTACTCCCATTTTTGTCTTGATATTCTTGATCGTTCTCATATTGCCACCACCATACCCTTAGTGCCGCGTAAACCTGCGGGAAAAATAAATAAAACTCAAATCTTAACTAAAAAACAGCCTCAAGAGCGCAAGTCAAACCATCCCGTTTCAATTCAAGGACACGCCCAGTTCGAAATTGGCCATCATGGAGCAGACTCTGATGCTCCACTCCAAACTTGGCGATCAGAAACCGCCTGCTGCCGCATTTCGAGCCTGTATTCAACTGTAATCCAGCCTGTATATCCACATAATTCAGGTAGTTAGGCCAAAGACCAAAATTCATTCGGGTATAACCCCCTAAGGTAAGGTCTGGAAACATGTTTCCGAAACCAAAGGGAAGCACTGCCTGAGCGTGCGCTCCTATAGTTGGCACCAGTTCATCCAGGCTAGTGTTATAATACTGATAACAAATGTTGTCCCCGCCTACTCCACAAGGTGTAAAAACAGGGGGAATTAGGCTAGGGCTTGGAACCGAGAGGGCATTTGCGTCGCTAACGCTTAGTCGCAAATCGATATATCGTAACTCGCCGTTCATGCCAGCAGCGTGACCAGGTCCCACCAGGAAATCAAGATCGTACCCAAAACCGAACTGGGCTGTTCTCATTTCAGATTTGACGAGGGTCCCAGCAGGAAAAACTACGACCCTGGTGTTAGTCAAATTATTGTTAACCGGGTCTATTGCCCCAGGTAGCTGTGTGAACCTCATGTCTTTTTGAGCCCTGATCTGTGATTTATAGATTTCCGGGACACTGCCGAAAATTCTTACCATGTGGTGTTGCAGCGGCCTCATGGTCGCGTACACTCGATAGGTCTGATTGTCCTGAGGTAACCCAAGATCATCCCGAAGCTGATTTATGGTGCCAAAACCAGCATTCTGCTGGTCATATCCCATTTGTCCTTCTATCCAGCTATACATGAATTCAGAACCAACCGACCAGGGGGCAAGGTAGTCCAGCACGTCTGCGCCTGCGACACCATGGCCGAGTGTGAGAGCAAAAATGCTCGCAAACGCTATCCAGGTCCGGAGGCTTGATCTACAGGGGATCTGCGTCCGTCTAAATTTCTTTTTCATTTCTTTTTGAGAACCCATGGTGATCCTCTCTCCATTACAGTTGGTTAAAAGTCAGTAAATAATAATGAGGCCTGCCTCATGCGCAGTCGTTCTTAACGCCTCACGAAAGAGTTCATGTCGTGCCGATACAATTCCATCGACTGCCCAGGACCGTAATCGTTCATAGGACCTCCTCTGAAACTGGATGTCTCGTAGGGTCGGCCCGGAGATGGATACTGCCCTCTCTGGTCAAAATACGGACTGGGGCCGGTCCTGTTTGATGGAGAAGCAAAGAGACTGGAAACAAACGCGTCCTTCGCTTCACTCAGTTTTGCCAAGAGCGGCTTAACTGCTACAAAAGGGTTTTCCGCTACCAATGACAGACCATCGCTCAATAGGTACCAGTTAGCTCCTGCCAAAACCTTATCTGAAGGTTGGCCAAGATTTTTTGGTTCTTCGGTGATTTTCGTATCCGGGGTTTTGTTTTCAAGCTCGTTTTTCTGGGCAACTAAAAAATCTCTGTCCTTGCTCAGATAATCGATCTGTTCGACAAGGTATTGACGCATCAAACCTTTAACACCCTGGATTTGGAAATCTATTGATTTGATTTCTCGACTCTGGGGTGTAAAACGTGTCTCGAGCGAAGCACGATCAACCTCGAGCTGCATGACCTTATCCTGCAATCTCGTCAGAGTTGCCGAGACGGGGTTTTTCGCGTCCAAAGACAACGCGGTGAAAGATCCGTTTCCTAAATCCATTAGCTTGAGCGCCAACTTGTATTCATATTGCAGGGTATCGAGTGTATTGATCCTCTCGTCAATCTTTTGGACTGACTTTTCCTTGGCCGATTTTTCCGTATTTGGCTCAGTTGAGGTTTCGAGCTTTTCTTTTGACCGGGAATTAATAGCGCGTCTCAAGTCCACATAAGAACCTATATAATCCTTCAAAACACCCTTTAGGAGAGCAGGATCAGAACCTGTGATCTTTACAGCAACCCGATTTTGCCCGCCGTAGAAATCCGGCTCAAATGACATTGATTTGGAGATCCACGATTCAAATTCCACTGATTTTTGGAAATGATTTTTCTTAATCGTCAAGGGGTCAACGAAAGTGGTTGTTAACGGAATTGAGTCAATAGGTTTTTTATCGTTTTTGTTGAAAAGGTTTATAGGATCAAAGCCGTTGTAATAACGCCTGGACAACAAAGAAACTGTGCCTGGGTTCTGAAGAATGGATAGTTCTCGAACCGGCGACCAGCCTTCTTTGTCCAAAGCCTTTGCGTCCCCAACAATGAAGGCCAGTCTTGTCTCAACCGTGTAGGTTTGCAGCGCGAGAAGATAAAATCCAATTATAAGCCCCACTATTACAAGCGCCAAAAATGCGTAATATTTCCGCGGCAGATCATACAGCTTTGCCCATGGATTGGGCTTCGCCGCTTGATCGGCGCTGTTTACCGGTTCTGGGGAGGGCGGGTTCTGTTGTGATTCCTGGGGAATGCTCTGTGTTTCTATTGCCCCAAACTCGAGATCGTCCAATGGACTGACCGTTGAATCTCTGTCGAAGACATCCTCGCGGAATTTTTTCGTTCGGGATGTCTGTTCATCGCCTGCTCGTTTAGAGCCGGCAATCTCTAGGGTGTTTTTTCCTGTAATCATTTTCATCTCCTCAGAGACTCTCACTAACCGCTTTTCAAACAATACAAGTTCAACGGAATTCAGAACTAAACGACTATGGCTGCAATGTTAACAAATAAAAGCATTTATGTCAATATGTTATTTATAAGACTTAATGTATTAAATTATATTGACACTCTATCATGTTGTAAGTTAATATTGTTCTCAATTTTAGCTATTTGGAGCTTCAAATGATCAAATCATTCGCTTCTTTCTTTCCTGATCAGCTACATAGTCTAGGATGGGCTCTGTTTCAGGCCCAACACACCGCCCAGTCGCGGGTAATTCAGATAACAGCGGCCCGATTCTCAGAAGGAGTGACAACAGTCACTCTTGCCCTAGCAAGCTCCATGGCGCGTTTATTTGGTCCTGACTCAACCCTTGTGATCGAGGCAAACCTTAGAAAACCGGCGTTTCATAGAATGCTGGGAGGGGTTTCCCAAACGTCGATTTTAGGAGCCCTGGAAAACGAGGAACTATCTCTCAGGGCAGTAACGAGGTTGCAAGATTACGGATTTTCAATCATTACCGCTGGATCTATCGCACTGGAAGGAGAAAACCAAGGTCCTGAGTTCTATCTTGAGAAGATGGGAAAGGTAATTGACAGATTAAAAAGTCATTACAGGTATATTTTGATAGATAGCCCCCCTGTGGTTCCTTCTCTGGATAGTGACATTATTTCTGGTTTTACAGATGGAGTCGTCATCGTTGTAGAGGCCAACTCAACTCGGGCGGAGGTCCTTGACTTCGCCATCAAGCGACTCAAGTCCGTAGATGCTCCGATAATTGGCATGATTCTGAACAAGCGGGTCTTTTACATTCCGAAATGGCTGTACAGATTTCTATAATAGAATAATTGCTCCCTGGTTACTGTGTATGCGATCATTAAAAGGTTATCTTCATACCTCGCATTGGAGGCAATTGCGCCGGGCTTTATTGCTCGTCACGCAAAGATGTTGTTAGATGGAGTCTGAAGTGACAGGTCATGCGAGGGGCAAGCGTGCCTTTGATTTCATTCTTTCCGTTACCATGTTGCTGGCGTTTTCACCCATCTTGGTGATAGGTTACGTGTTGTCAGGATGGGCTTTCCATCGCACCCCGCGTTTAGGACAACGGCGAGTGATCTTTGAGGAACTTTCGTTTGACACCACCAAGGGTCTGGGCGGTGGGGTTTTAAGACGGCTTCATGTTAAAAGAATCCCCGTTTTATTGAATATAGCCAAGGGAGACATGTCGTTTGTAGGTCCTCTCCCCAAGTCTAAAGGGGATTTGCATGCCCAGGAGACAGCGGCTAGTGAGCGATACAATGTTCGTCCCGGGTTGATTTCCCTCTGGTGGATCCGCCGGCGCGGTAACATTGATTACGAACCAGAGTGCGCTGCAGACATGGAATACGTGAAAAACCTAAGTTTTTGGGGCGATATCGGGATTTGCCTAAGGGCAATTCCTGCCATCCTGTATGGAGACAGGATCTCCACAAAGCTGAATAAAGTGACATTGCTGGGGATCAAAATTGATAACCTTGCCATGGCCGAGGCCATAGACACTATTCTGGTATGGCTTAACGGGGAGGTTCCCAGACAGATCTGTTTTGTAAACGCCGATTGCGCAAATATCGCCTACAGGGACAACGCCTATATGGAGGTTCTCAAAACTGCGGACCTCTGCTTGGCCGACGGGATTGGCCTAAAACTGGCCGGAAAGTTACTCGGCCAGCAAATAGCTCAAAATTTGTGCGGGACAGATATGTTTCCCAGGCTTTGTGACAGACTTTCAGAGAAGAATCTAAAACTATTCCTGTTGGGAGCGAGACCCGAGGCGGTAGAAGGAGTGATTCAATGGATTCACCTACATTATGCTGGAGTTCAGATCGGCGGATATCAGCATGGCTATTTTCAACCCGAAGAAGAACCCGGAATCATTCAGCGAATCAAAGACTCTGGCGCCCAAATTCTCCTTGTGGCTTTTGGGGTACCTAAGCAGGAAATGTGGATTCACGAGCATTTGAAGGATTCGGGGGTGAAAGTGGCCATGGGAGTAGGCGCTCTATTTGATTTTTATTCCGGTCGCATCCCTCGTGCTCCCCTTTGGATGCGGGAAATAGGTATGGAGTGGCTATATCGCCTCATTCAGGAACCGGGCCGAATGTGGAAAAGGTATTTGATCGGGAATGGACTTTTTCTTGCGAGGGTTCTTAGAGACCGCTTTAGCAAATGAGAACCGCCAAGACTTTATAACAGCAACCTGAAGTCATTTCTAATCTTTGATCACTGAAACAAATAATCTCAGCCGCCGTTCACTTGAAACAAAAATCCCCTGAAGATAGGTTGCTCTGGAGCGCGTCGAATTTGATAGATTTGACCGGTAATGAACTCCCTAACGAGTGTCAAGTTGAGACGTTCAGACTCGCTGAGGAAACTTGTTCTATTCAGTACCCAGCACAATGTTTCAACGTTGTATCTAAATCGGTAGAGCCTTTCCAAACAGACGTATGAAGGGGCTTCCGAGACAATTGGCAAACGGGTAATAAGTATGAAACCGCTTGAAGCTTGCGCCATTGAGGAAAAGACACTTTGCCAATCCTGCGAATAATAGAAGGAAGCGTTTGCCATGACCACGTCGTACGTACGTTCGAAACACGACTCGTCTGAGTAAAAATGAATCTCAGGAATTGATCTAGCGCCGTATTCAGCGATTAATGGGACGTCCTTGCAGTAAAACTCCAAACTTATATCTGAAGGCAACAACGCTCTTGACGGATAATACAAGTGCCCTAGAGCGCCACCCCAATCAAGTATTGAAATTGAGTTTTTGTGCCTGGAAGCGAGCGCCAAGGTATAAGCCAGTATCATTATTCTGTTGTGGTCTCGCAATGCGTCTTCGGTTGCCAGGTCCTGCTTGTACGGCACCAAGGGACTGGTTTCCGCAGACATTTCTCTATACGCCAAATTGCCTTTCACCATGGTTTCGACCCAGTCGGGGACGTTCCAGCCTTTGATTTCGGGGTGCTTTTGAACATAATCCCAACCTGCCGGAATATACTCTATTTCGTGAGACTTTCCGGTAAAGATTTCTCTAACCTTATCGTAAAAAGCTTGGAATATCGGGAAGAATACTGGGGGAACAAGTTGTTTAATTAACTGCTTGGCATTCATGTTAAGCTCGCTTTGTTTTATCCTAAGAACTAGATCTCAAAATATCCAATCTTAATTTGATCAGGCATAAGATACGGGATTGTGCTATAAACCCAAATTTATTATATCATAGTCCTGGGGCAAGATTCATGAACGAATCACAGGTATGTTACTTTCAAGTTCCCCTTCAGTTCAGGAAAGGGATTTCGTTGCAGTGTCTCCATCAACCGTAATATTCTTTTTCTCGATTTTGCCGGCGCATGTGATCACAAAGCGTCTTCTTGACTGACACATGACACTGGGCTTGCGCGTGAAACCCATTTGTTACATATTTTCAAACTACCAGGAAGAGCATCTGCAACTGGGTAGAGGCAAGTATATTCAGTGATGTCTTGGTAACAGCCTGGCGACAAACAATCGACTAACAAATAGAAAGACAAAATTAATTAGCGCTCGTTCTCAATTTGTCTTAATCGAATCTTTGGGAGCCACTTAACATATCTGGAGTTGGAGATTGATCAAGTCCATGGATCATTGTAGCGAGGACGAACACCTCTCTGATTTCCTTCGTAAAATAGGTTGTCACATCGTTCGGCTGGATAGAGGTCTCTGGTGGTCAAGGGGGGCTAGAATTTTTGAACCGGTTTTAATGAAAGGTCCAACTCAGATCACAGACGCAGATATTAGCTCATTATGGCACAGTGGTTGCCTTTTCCTGAGATACCCCGCTGCCTTGGATCAAATCGGGATACCAAGTTACATTTATCTGGTAGATGACTCAAACTATGATTTGGATTCCTTGCCCCACAAACAGAGAAAAGAAACCAAAAGGTCTTTGAGATTGAGTCACGTCGAGAGAATTCCAATCTCCCACATTATCAAGAACGGGATGGATTTAATCCCTGACACCTATTCCAGACAAGGACGTTTCGTAGATGACTCTATCATTAGTTGGTGGAAAAAATATTTCGAATTTGCTGACTGCAACATCTTGTTTGAAGCTTGGGGAGCATTTGTTGGTAAGGAACTAGCGGCGTTTAGATTAGATTTCACATATCGGGGTGGGTTCTATGGAGAGGCTTTGTTCAATCGCCAAGATTTACTGAAATACCAAGTTATGAATGCTCTGATGTTCGTCTCCACTCGCGATGTTATAAGACGTCCGGAAATTGATCATGTTTCATACGGCATTCGGGGCATATTCGGAGACACCCCTTCCCTCAATCGATTCAAGGAATCAATGGGCTACAGGAAAATTGACATTGTGGAAAGAATTGAAGTGTCCCCTATTGTTAAGCCATTGCTAATGTCAAATTCTTGTGTTGATGTGGTTCAGCGAGTATTAAGGAAATATTCCGAAAAATTTGATAAACCAAAACGTATTATAGCATTTCTAGATGACATCTTGGAGTTGAGACGAATCATGCGGAAGGTGAACTGTAATAGGATTCCAGAAAGAGACTGACGAAGTTTAACAAATAATTCAAATTGACGATCTAGAAAAGTCATGGAACGTCTTAGTATTCTGAAAATGAAGCATAAGAACCGCTGAATCAGGTTCTCGGCTGAGTTAAGAATGAATTTGATAAATAGCATGGCAGAGGCATTTTGTCATCGATCGAGTTGGCTGTTATGATCGATCAAGAATCTGAAAAAGACCTTCGAAAAATTGAGGAAAATTATCTGTCTGACTTCTGTCAAAAGACAGGTATAAAGGCGTTTCACCGTGCAGATATTTTCTGGCAGTCAATGGGTTTGAGACTTTTTGTTCCCACACCCACCAATTCGCCCATTTCTTTATCATCAGAGGATTTAAGTTTCATGTGGAAACAGGGAGCTTGGTTCGTCCATTACCCGGTTTCAATAGATTTACCCGGTGTATCGAGTTACGCTTTAGTTGTTCAGGATAAAAACTATGGTTTCGGAAGTATTAAAAGCAGTGATCGCCGCCACAACATCCGTAGGGCTTTTAAGCACTGTTCCGTAGAGAGAGTTTCCTTCGAGTTGTTGAAGAATGAGGCTGCTCCCCTTATAGCGGATACCTACCTTCGTCAAGGTCGAAATTGCGGAAAGAGTATTCTGGCTGGATGGCAAAGTTATTTTACGGTTGCGGCTACAAATCCACTGTTTTCAGCTTGGGGAGCTTTCGTCAAAGGGGCGCTTGCAGCCGCTAAAGTCGAATTCATTTTCCGAAATGGCGTCCAGGTCGAGGCGCTTTTTAGCCGTACGGACCTGCTCAAATATTATCCCATGAATGCGCTTTTATTTGTTTCTACGCAACAAACCATAAATTTGGAGGGAATTTCATATGTGTCTTACGGAATGCGCCCTGTAGGCGGCGAGAAGGACAGTCTGTTGAGTTTCAAGGAATCCATGGGTTTCGAAAAATTGGCTATAAATGAGAGACTGGAACTAAACCCATATCTCAAGCCTTTTTTCAACTCTTTCTTGAGTTCAGCGGCGAAAAGAATTTCGGAGCCCCTTCTCGAGCGCTCCGAGTATGCTCGAATTATTTCAGGAATTGTCCTGGAACTTAGAGAGCAACGGAAATACACGTGTTCCTCTTTCTATTGAAACCGGAAGAGAATCAATTTGACTCTCCGATTTGGGTTGGACATCATATTTTTACCATAGGAAAACAGCTATGATAACGATCAAGAGACCAGAAGCCACTATTTTAATAGAGCCATTAGAAAATGGGAGATTCCAATATCAATTGAAGGACTTGGCCTCAGGACTCGGAGTCCAGGAAACAACCTTTGAGAGTCTTTATGGAGAAAAAGTGGCTCAAGCG
>JAZDKD010000332.1:0-2197 GCA_043803345.1 Pseudomonadota bacterium | reverse complement strand
TACTTACTGAAAGCGTTGAAGAGGCGGATTGATAGCTGGAGCGAATTGAAGAGGCGTGCGAAGGTGCTGGTGTTTTTGGTGAAGACGAGAGTGTTGGGACACGAGGGCGTCTAATGACCGCCTCCGGAGCGCTGATTCAGGAAAGATAACCGGTTTTCACACAGGAAAAGGAAATGGACTTTACTATGGTGCAAGCTCTTCGCAATGCCGTGGATTGGGTCCTCCGTGACAGCACCCACTATCGGGGCGTCCTGATCCCTGCCCAAACACGTTAGACTTTGCGGCAAGAACTTTTTGAGCAATGAGTATTTTTTCTCCTCTGCCATCGAAGAGGCGGAAAGATGTGTTGAGCATTTGGGACTCAAGCCAAAGAGTCGCGTTCTGGATGTGGGATGTGGGGTTGGGCGTCTCCCGATTGGTATTCTTGGGCGGGTTGGAGAGATTGCGAGATACGTCGGGATTGATGTGAGGGGAAGGGCCATCCGATGGTGTGCACACTACATCTCCCCTTTGCATCCAACTTTTCAGTTTATTTGGCTTGACGTTAAGAATCTGCGGTACAATCCACAGGGCAAAAACCTGGATCACGGGTTTCGCTTCCCCCTTGAGGATCGAGAGTTTGACATCATCTACCTCTATTCTGTTTTCACACACATGATGGATGATGATGTAAGCAAATATCTGTCTGAATTCAGGAGGATATTCGATCCGGAAGGCAAAATTTTCTTGACTGCCTTTATTGAAGAGGGTGTCCCGAATGTGAGCGTCAATCCAAAGCACTACCACAAGAAATGGAAAGGTGCACTCCATTGTGTCCGTTACAACAGGGATTTCTTTGAAAGGTTAGTCGATGATGCTGGCTTCGTTGTGGAAAGTTTTGATTATGCACGGGAAATGAACGGAACGAGCGGCTTGTACCTTTCCCTTCGTAACAAGAATCCACAGAGCACCGAATAATCGTTTAGCGCGAAGGATAGGGAAACTCGGATCGAAGAAAGGGAAAAAAGAGGCCCGAAAAAGGCTGGAATGAAAGCCACAAGGAATCGGAACTGGCGCGTTTGTTATTTTGGGACCTACCGAGCGGAGTATTCGCGAAATAGAATTCTAATCGAAGGTCTCCGACGGAATGGCGTTGAGGTTCTTGAGTGTCACGAGCCATTGTGGCATGGTATTGAGGATCGGGTTCGGGTAGCAAGCGGTGCCTGGGCTTACCCTGCTTTCTGGTACCATCTCCTGAGCACCTATGGCCGGTTGCTCAGCCGCTATTGGTCGATCAGGCAAAACTATGATGTCTTGGTCGTAGGATATCCCGGGCAAGTCGATGTATTTCTGGCACGCCTTCTAAGTTGGATTCAACGAAAACCTCTGGTCTGGGACATCTTCATGTCTATCTACCTGATTGCCCTTGAGCGCGGATTGGCTGAGAGGAGTTCCTTCACTGTAAGGATGATTCGCCAATTAGAGCGCGTGGCCTGTCGTTTTCCCGACTTACTCATTCTCGACACCGCTGAATACGTCGCATGGTTTGAACAGACGCATGGCGTTCCGTCGAATCGATTTCGGTTGATCCCAACTGGAGCAGATACTCGGCTGTTTAGACCGATTTCACGCCAAAATGTGGACGATGGGATTTTTCGGGTCATATATTACGGAACCTTTATTCGGAATCACGCTGTCGAGTATATCATCGAAGCAGCCCGTCTCTTAGCAGGGGACCAGACGATCCGTTTTGAGCTTATTGGCGAAGGGCCCGATCGGGAAAAAGCGATGGAGATGACCAAAACGTACAGGTTGAAGAATGTCTGGTTTGTAGATTGGATGGACCAAAGTGAATTACTAACACGGGTGGCAGATGCCGATGTTTGTCTCGGAGCTTTTGGGACCACACCTCAATCGGTCATGACCATTCAAAACAAAATCTATGAGGCCCTGGCGATGGCGAAACCAGTGCTTACTGGTGACGCGCCGGCGATCCGCAAAGTGTTGAAGCACGGCGAGCACCTCTATCTATGCGAACGGGCCAATCCGCAGGCGTTGGCTAAAGCTCTCTGTCTCTTGCGAAATGACCCGGAATTACGGCGAAAGCTATCGGCTAACGGATACGCTCTTTGCCAGCAGCGGTTTACAATAGAGCAACTCGGCTTGCAGTTCAAAAAATACCTACTTGAATGCGTCTAATGACTGAGGATGAGTAAGG
>JAZDKD010000331.1:0-2760 GCA_043803345.1 Pseudomonadota bacterium | reverse complement strand
ATCCCGAGCCAATCTCCAAGTAACTGACGGCTCCCCTTTGGCTTCCCAACAGAAAATTTATCGACGTTGCCAGATTTCTGCCGAAATGATTAAGAAAAAATTTTCTGCTGTTCTTAACAAAATATTTGCCATAATAGTTGTGTCCATCCCTGAGAACAGCGATTTCTTCATTAGAATAGCCGGCACTAGTGTTCCGTAACATAAATAGCATTACATAATCTTTCAAGTTTTTCGAAGATAGATTCCGCTGTCGCAGTCCACATAAAAGGTTTTGAATTTCGGTTATGGTTCTTAACGAACAGATCGATTTTTTCAGCGAGGTCTTTGGTGCTCCGAAAAGATCCCCTACGAATCGCCTTTCGGGTGATTATCCCGAACCACGTTTCCACCTGATTCAGCCAGGAGGAGTAGGTCGGGGTGAAATGGACATAATACCTGGGTCTCCTTGCAAACCAGGAACGAACCTTCTCATGCTTGTGGGTCGCATAGTTGTCCATAATAATATGCACATCCAGTTCCTGCGGAACATTGGCGTCAATATGGCGGAGAAAATGCAAAAGCTCTTGATGGCGATGCCGCTTCTTGGGCAGGGCCAAAACACCTCCTGTTGCAACATCCAGGGCAGCAAAAAGCGTCAATGTTCCATGGCGGATATAATCATGGGTGTATCCCTCAGCGTAACTAAAACCAAGTGGAAGGGTCGGTTGAGATCGTTCAAGGGCTTGACATTGGCTTTTCTCGTCCACACAAAGTACCAAAGCGTTTTCAGGAGGATTCAAATACAGTCCAACAATATCACGGACCTTTTCCACGAAAAATGGATCGGTGGAAAGCTTGAATGTGTCGCTCATATGGGGCTTGAGCCCAAAAGTTCGCCAAACTCGGCTAACGGTCATATGGGAGAGCCCTATTTGCTCAGCCATAGTTCGGGTTGACCAATGGGTCGCCCCTTGTGGTTTAGTTTTGAGGGTTTTATGGATCAGTTCAGACACTTTTTCATCCAAAACAGATCGAGGACGACCGGGGCGGAGCTCGTCATGCAAACCTTCCAAGCCCTTCTCGGAGTATCGCCTCCGCCACTTCCCAACCGAAGCCCGCGACAGGTTAACTTTTTCGCTGATCTCCCTATTTCCCAAACCATCAGCCGCAAGGAGGATGATTCTAAAGCGGGCGCTCAGCCCGGTTGGCAGAGAACGGGAGCGTACATACGATTCAAGTTGACTACGTTCTTCCTCGCTCAAAGAGACAGCCAGTGCAATTCGACCACGTTTTGCCATTTGACACCTCCTGTAATATCTTAGCTTACAGTAAGGTATCATAGGTAATCTTAAAGGTAAAGTTATTTATGTTACGATACACTAGCCACAGCTATTACCTTGGGAAAATGCCAACGGCTTATTATTTGAAACGGTAAAAGCAACCTCAATCCTTTCCGTTGAGTTTCTCCCTCAAGACAGAGGAACATTTGAACGTCACCACTCGCCTCTCTCCCAGAATCAAATCCTCCCCGGTTTGAGGGTTTCTTCCCCGACGATCCTTTTTGTCTCTTACATGAAATTTCCCAAATCCGCTAACTAAAACGTCCTCACCCGAGGCAAGTGATGATTTCATCAGATCAATAAACGATTCGATCAATTCAACAGACTTTTTTTTAGAAAAACCGCATTGATTATAAATGCTTTCGATTAGACGTTCCTTGGTCAGAGTCATGAACTACACTCCTATGGGGGAAGAGGGTTGGCTTAAATGGTGGACCGGTACTTTTAAAAAGGAAATACTATTGGATTTGTCTTTTGTCAAGGGATGGGGGGTCGTTCGGTCGGAATAAATCTCATGACAGAATCCTTGGCGGGATTTTATCTATTTAGGGTTTCGACTATAAACCGTTTTGTTTAAAAAATCAGGCCCTTATGTTGCGTTGTTCATGGTAATGGACGCAGATACTTCCTAGGCAACTCCTCGTAACCGTCCTTCATCAAGGTGCATTCAAGCAACTCGTCAAATTGCTGAACTTTCAACTTAAACTGTGCAGCCATTGATTTGTATGTCTTGGGTGGGTTATTCTTTCTTCCCTTCGGGACCGTTATCCTCGCGGCCTTTCGGTCGCCTAAGCGAAACCAACCATTAAATTCCTTTCCATCTCGAAAGTTAATGTCGAGTTTTTTCTCGCAGCATTTCCTGACGTCATTTGTGTCAAAGCCAGATTGCTTCATGTATTATCCATCGCTAATCCTGGAACGCAGGCACTTCTTAGCCTTTATCCAATCATCAGTGAACTCGTCATCTTCCATCAGATCATCGTAAAGAGATTCGATTTCATCTTTCAGCATATCAATAGCATCCATCGGATCTAAACCGTAACCGTATAGTGGTAGCTCAATGGTTCGAGCAACGAAACCTTCTCCTTCACGTTCCAAGATTGCGTCGATAGGTATGCTGACCTCTTTGTTGGGCAACATGGTGATTCTAAAGGCGCGACACATTCACGCGCAATGCACGTAGGGGAATTTCGTCTAAGATCTTGAATAGCGCCCGATACAGATCAACTACCTGCTGTGCGCTTTCAACGTTATAGAGCGTCGCTGAAGTTTCTTCAAGCCCAAATGACAAAGCAAAAAGCGCGGAACCATGACTCTTTGTTAGACTAATGTAGTTTACTTAAATTCCCTCTTGATTGAGCTTAATTGAGTCGATGCTGAGACCAAAGACTTCTTGAAAACGCCTCACGAGCGACAGTCGGGAATCCTCTTTTACCAAGCC
>JAZDKD010000330.1:0-2102 GCA_043803345.1 Pseudomonadota bacterium | reverse complement strand
TGCTCGCATTCCCGGCACTCTGGTAAATGATCTTATTTCGAAATCTATATGCGCTACGGAACTCATACGTATTGGTAACCCCTCGGGGATCTTCCCTATTAACACCGTTGTCGAGGCCAATGGCGGAAGTATTCATCTAATTGGGTCGTCATTAAGGACAGACAAGGTGTGTGCGAGGTTGTATTGACGACCTACCCCGTTTAATGTATCCGAATAGAGATAAAATCTGCGATCGAGCTACCCGCTGAGTATTTTGACATTTATCGAATTCAGGGACAACGCGTCCAAACTGTGCCGCTGTGCCAATAACAGGGAGGCCCCAGCGGCCAACAACTTTGCTCACAGAGACCCATGGAAATACTGATAATATTTATCCTCATAATAATGAATGGGTTATTTGCCATGGCCGAAATCGCGATAATATCGTCGCGAAAGGCTAGATTGAGACAAAAAATTGAAGCTGGCCACAAAGGCGCTGAGATTGCGCTGAAGCTTGCTGACGAGCCAGGGCATTTCCTTTCAACAGTTCAAATAGGGATTACATTGATCGGTGTATTAAATGGGGCGCTTGGTGAGACAGCAATAGCATCGAACCTGTCGGAGATATTTTCTCACCTTCCAGTTGTTGCGCCGTACAGCAACACCCTGTCGCTGGTAATAATGGTTACAGGAGTTACATATTTCACCGTGGTTGTTGGTGAGCTTGTTCCCAAACGCATTGCTTTGCACAATCCAGAAGCGATAGCAGTTGTCTTAGCCGGTCCCATGCGATTTCTGGCCCGTTTGGCTCATCCTTTTGTTCGCCTGCTCAGTGTGTCGAGCGAATTGGTTCTCTCTCTGGTTGGCTCAAAGCGCTCTAATGAACCACCGGTTTCAGAAGAAGAAATAAGAGTTTTAATGAAACAGGGAACCGAAGCGGGAATATTTGAAAAATCGGAGCATGACTTTGTGGCAAACATCTTCAGATTGGATGATATCCGGATTGAGACAATAATGACTCATCGTAAGGATATTGTCTATTGGGACTTATCGGACCCTTTGGAAGAAAACATTAAGAAAATAATCCAGGGTCCCCACAACTTTGTGCCAGTTTGTGAAGGTGGTCTTGATCATACGGTGGGTTTACTTCAGGTTAAAGATCTCCTGGCCGAGAAATCCTTTGAAACAGTTGATGATATACGGCCTATTCTTAAACCTGTTTTGTATCTTCCCGAATCAATTTCACCAATTACACTCCTGGAAAATTTCAAAAGCGCAAAGAAGAGCGTTGCTCTGGTTGTAGACGAATATGGTTCTGTTCAGGGCCTTGCTACACTATATGATGTCCTTGAAGGTGTGGTAGGCAACATTCCATGGTCACAGCCTGGCTCCTGTCCAACGGCTATGCATCGTGGGGATGGTTCCTGGCTTATAGATGGTGGATACAGTATTGAAAAATTCAAAGAGCTTTTTGGCCTGAACCAAGTTCCCGGTGAGGAGAACAATGATTTCTATACGCTCGGTGGATTGGTGATGGCTCAGATTGGCAAGGTTCCGGCTGCGCTAGACTTTTTTGATTGGAATGGTTTAAGGTTCGAAGTAGTTGATATGGACGGAAACAGAATTGACAAAGTGCTTGTATCCAGGATTGCCGATAGAAATAACCTAAAAGTCTTGGATAACAGAAAGAGAGTCCTTTAAAAAGGTTCTAAAATCATCACGACACGTACATTGAGCCAGCTAGTCTTTAGGATTGAGCGCCGGACGGCGAAAAACCAAAGCGACCATCGTTTTTTGATCACTTTCCTGAACACATGTATAATGATGCTATGGTTTGGTCGTATCGATTGCCCCTCGGATATGCTTCGGATAGGCAAAGTGTGGCGCAATCCGTTCCCATTTGTTCCGCCACAATTGCACCCACCATTAGGAAGACTGACTCTTGAACCCGACGGCATCCGACGCAAATTACTTGTCCAACACAGGGTGATCTCCGCAAGAGTGAACTAAAGAGTAATAGACTGACATAAGCAACAGATTTTTATCAATATTATTTTTGGGCCCCATGGTGTAATGTAGGCATAGAGGACCGTATTGAAATTGGGTCGGAGGGTAAACCGAAT
>JAZDKD010000329.1:0-10359 GCA_043803345.1 Pseudomonadota bacterium | reverse complement strand
GGCGGTAGTTTTCAGAATCAATTGTTACCGATCTCTCTGAGCAACTCTATGTCGTCAAGCATCATGCCTGCGCCTCTGACTACAGTCGTCAGAGGGTTATCAGGCACCACCACAGGAACTCCGATTTCCTGTCGAACCCTCAGGTCAAGGTTTTTCAGTAAAGCCCCTCCCCCAGTTAGGACTATTCCCGTGTCAATTATATCGGCTGCCAGTTCAGGTGGGCATTGTTCAAGGGCTGATTTAATATTATCCACGATTATATTGATTGAATCCATCATAGCTATGGCAATTTCGCTGGAATTGATCGTGATGGTTTTTGGTATGCCATCCATCAAATCCCGACCTTTAACGTCGATTTCATCATCTTCATCGCCTTCCAAATACGCCCTACCGACCAAAAATTTGATTTGTTCGGCAGTGGAGGGGCCTATTGCGATGCTATAGTTTTTTCTTACAAAGTTTAGAATATCAATATCTAGTTTGTCTCCGGCTATTTTGATGGAATTACTATAGACGACTCCCGTTAGACTAATGATGGCTACTTCCGTAGTTCCGCCACCAATATCCACTATCATGTTGCTCATGGGCTCGGTAATGGGCAGTCCGGCTCCCATGGCTGCGGCCATTGCTTCCTCTATTATGAAAACTTCTCCTGCCCCTGCGTTCAAAGTCGCGTCTCTGACCGCTCTTCTCTCGACGGGAGTCACGCCGGAAGGAACCGATATTATTACTCTTGGACGAACAAAGACTTTTCGTTTATGCGCCTTATTAATAAAAAATTTCAGCATGAGGCTGGCGATTTCGAAATTTGATATCACTCCATCTTTTAGTGGCTTGTACACTTCGATTGATTCTGGAACGCGTCCAATCATCTTTTTTGCGTCAGCTCCCACCCAAACTTCGGAACTCCTTTTATCTCTCTTTCTGATTGCTACAACAGAAGGTTCATCCACGACGATTCCAGCCCCTCTGCAGTAGACTAGGCTATTGGCGGTTCCTAGATCTATGGCTAAGTCTTTTGAGATTCTTGAGGCGATAAAGTTAAAAAACATCCGTTAGATCCAGAAACATATGAAATCATGAGAAACGATTAAGTGTGTAAAATCAATAAAGCTTTTCAAATTAAGCCAGATAAGGAACTTTTCATAATTTGACTTCAATTATTGAATTACGCTTCAGTTCGTCGATCCATTCTTTCATTCGAGATTGAATCAATTCGGTCCTCAATATTGTGATCACTTTGTTCCGAATTTTTTGATACTCTTTTTCCTCTTCGGTATTTAAAATCCCGAGAGATTTAATCGGCTCCGAATCAGAAGACGTCTGACTAGAGTCCGACTGGCGGTTCTCTTGTTCACGTTTTTGGGCCAACTGAGCTTTTTTTGCGGCAGCTCTTTTTTCAGATTCCTGTTTCCAGCGTTTCTCGTATTCCTTGCGGATTTTTTCAGGAATTGGAACGCTTTTTTCTTTCCGATTCTTGGCGTCGTCCAGGTAAAACATAACGACTGAATCCGCTGATCTTAGAGGAGGAGTTACGTCTCCGACTTTCATGCGTTGAACCATTTTTTGCAGGGCGGGAACCATGTCTTTGTAATCCATGAATCCAAGATCTCCACCGCTTTTAGCCAGAGGATCCTGAGAGTATTTTTTTGCCAGTTTCCCAAAATCTTCCCCAGTCTGGGACTCTTTGTAAATTTTCTTGGCCGTTTCCATAACACGTTCAAGATCTTTACGTTTTTTCCCCTCAGGAATTTTCAAGGTAATTTGGCGGAGCCTAATTTTCCCTCCGAGAAAAATGTCCTCATGAGTTGGGATATTGGTGGTTGTTTCTGGTTCCGGAGGTTGTGGAGGCGCCATGCTTTCAAGCAGTTTGTTGTATTCCTCGCTGACCTCTGATTGATGCTTCTTAAAGTATTTTTGAGCGTCCTCTTCGCTAATGGGAGTTTTACGAGTGACTTCCGAATCTATGAGTTTTGTAAGTCGAAACTGTCTCATCATCAGTTGTTTGTAGTCGTTATTGCTCAGACCGTTGGACGCGAGAAAGAGCACGAATTGTTCATTAGTCAAGTTATTGCGTTTTTTTATAGATTCTATGCTCGACTCAACCGCTTTATCGTCAAGTGTTATCCCACGTTTTGCCGCTTCTTGTTCCAACAAATGGATCACTACAAGCTCATCAAGGATTTCTCTTTCAGTAGGCCACTTCCCTGGCGGAACTATACCCAGTGGTAAATTCATCAAGTTTCTGATTAGTGGTTGTTTTTGTTTTTTTACATCTGATTCCAGGATCACGTCAGAATTTACAATAGCCGCAATTCTGTCGCTATAATTGGCCGGTAGAGCCTTTCCACATAGAACAGAAAGAGACATTACACAAACCAGAAAGCCCAAACCAAATTTTGATTTCATTTACTTCATCCAGAAACCGTTTGAGGTTTATTGCAATAATGTTTATTGAATTTCAATTGTTGGAAAACACTTTTTTCTTGAAAAGCTTATATCTTATTTTCGGATCTACGGAATTTCTGTTTAAAGATGTTTCATCTATTTTCTCATCATTTGTCAAGTTGAGCAATTCCGAAAGAATCTTGAAACCAATGCAGGCCCTTTGTGTGGAATCCACCAACCCAATTTGACAAATCAACTTGTCTCCAGGGGCGAGCTGAGCGCTAGACTCTTTTTGAACCCATTTTATGAGAGATGCTGGTGTTATGTTAGTTGATTGGTCGAAAGTTATTATCAAACTCCCCTTAACATAATCTAATTTCAAGATTTTAAGTTCTTTCATCACCAGCCTTATTCTCATTATGCCGAACAGAGCGTTTACCTGTTCAGGAATTCTACCGTACAAATCAACTATTTCCTCTTCTATACCATCAATTTCAGACTGACCGGAGGCTCTGGATAACCTCTTGTAGAAATTCATTCGCTGATTTACTTCCGGAATATAATCTTCCGGAATAAAAGCCTCTACCTTAAGATGAATTTCGGGATCTATTCTCTCTTCAGGCGGTTCACCTTTGATTTCACGAACGGTTTCCTCCAGAAGTTGAAGATACATTTCATAACCAACTTGGTTAACATGCCCTGATTGGGAAGCTCCAAGGATATTGCCCGCTCCGCGTATTTCCATATCTCGCATAGCCACTTTAAAACCCTGACCCAGCTCAGAATGCTCTTGAATGACGGCTAATCTCTTTACGGCGTCGGATGTCATTAAAGTTTCAGGTGGAGTCAACAAATAGGCGTATGCCCGAACATTGGATCTTCCTACACGCCCCCTCAACTGATAAAGATCGGCAAGTCCAAAGGTATCAGCTCTCTCTATGATTATTGTGTTGGACCTCGGTATGTCTAAACCAGACTCAATTATACTTGTGCAAACCAGAACATTTATCCTGCCAGTAACGAAATTTAACATGACTTTTTCGAGATCACTATCAGACTGCTGGCCATGAGCCACTCCTATTTTGGCCTCTGGAACCAGTCGCTGCAATTTAGAAGAGCGCTGATAAATGCTTTGAACCCTGTTGTGTAGGTAAAATACTTGCCCCCCACGATTTAATTCCTTTACTATGGCTTCTCTTACAACATCGTCGGATTGTTTCACGATGTGAGTTCGCACAGCTTGACGATTGGTCGGCGGTGTTTCAATTATTGACATGTCTCTTATTCCAGTCAGAGACATGTTCAAGGTTCGAGGTATGGGTGTAGCTGTGAGAGTAAGAACATCCACATGAGTTTTGTATTTTTTGATTTTTTCTTTATGTGTCACCCCGAATCTCTGTTCTTCGTCCAGGACCAGTAAACCAAGATCTTTGAATTTCACGTCTTTTTGAAGAAGCCGGTGCGTGCCAATGATCAAATCTACTTTACCTTGCTCCATTTTCATTAATATTTCTTTTTGTTCTGCGGGGGTTCTGAACCGGGATATCATTTCTATGTTGAAAGGATAGCTCGCAAATCTCTTTGAAAAAGTATCAAAATGTTGCTGAGCTAAAACTGTGGTGGGCACTAGGATGGCTACCTGCTTTCCGTCCATCATCACCCGAAATGCGGCTCTTATGGCTATTTCAGTTTTTCCATAACCCACATCTCCACAGATCAGCCTGTCCATGGGACGATCTGAATCTAGCGATTCCATGACTTCTTGAATGGCTTTAGACTGGTCTGCGGTCTCTTCAAATTCGAATGAAGCTTCAAATTCGGCAAAATTTTGATCCGCAGGAGAATATGGCGGTCTGGATGAAAGTTGTCTGTGCGCAAAGATCTCCAGCAATTCCTTTGCCATTTCACGAATTGACTTTTTGATCTTCGCCTTTGTCTTTTCCCAACCCTTAGTGCCAAGCCTATCAATACGAGGAGGAGATTCGGACCCCGATATGAATTTCTGAATGGACTGAAGCCGTTCTACGGGATGATAAAGTATGTCTCCTCCCGCATATTCAATGACCATAACTTCGCCGATAACTCCTTCGAATTCCTTACGCGTCAATCCTCTGAAAATGCCTATTCCATAATTTTCATGAACAACGGCCTCTCCCTCGGAAAGATCAGTCAGTGAAGAGACAAATAACCCTTTTGCATGTTTTCTCACAGTAGCCCTAACTCTTGGCCCAAAGATTTCTTCTTCCGTGAGAGCTACAATGCCTATTTCCTCGATTCTGAAACCAGACGTAAGTGGCCCCACGTAAAGATAAATTCCGGGGGCTGGGCTTGATTCAAGCGTGGATGTTAGAAAACCTTTCCCCTGGTAATTCAACTTGACGTTGTAAGGTTCCAGGAGTTTCAGAAGTCGCTGAGCCTGTCCTTCAGTGTGGCTGATGATATAAACCTCGTTGCCCAAATCACGCCAGTCGTTCATCATTCTCGCAAGGCTGGACATAGACCTGTCATAAGCCTTTTCCTTGAACAATGCCGGTCGTATATCAACATTGGATGAGCATGGGATTCTGAACCTCTTTACTTTGTCGTCGCCAATTTCGAGATCAGCAACCTCGATGGTTCTAAAAACCCCGAGTAGTCGATAAAAATGTCTTTTTGAAATGTAAAGGGAAGATGGCTCAGGAACCGGCAAACCATCCTCGGTGGCAGATTCAAAACCACGAAACACTTCTTGTTCGTGGTCTTCAAAAGATCGCCTCATAGTCTCTTCGTCGGGAACTAAAATTAATGTCTCCGTTGGCAGGTAATCGAGTAATGTTTCCAGATTGTCTTCGAAATAAGGCAAATAGAGTTCAGACCCGGGAAATCGTATTCGATGGCGGAAGTCCTCCAGCAATCCCTGACGAATGCGTTTTTCAACTCCACGCGATTCACAAACCCCCACAATTTTTTCAAGGCCTCTTTCGAAATTTTCATCTCCAGGTGGAGACATTTTCACCGGACAGATCATTATCTCAGATACCCACCCCAAAGACCTCTGATTTGAGGGGTCGAAAAATCGCATGGACTCTATTAGATCGCCCATCAACTCGATTCTTATTGGATTTGGATACAATGGCGAATAAATGTCTAGAATCGAGCCTCTTGCGGCAAAATCTCCCACATCTTCCACCAGGGGGGCTCGGGAATAGCCTCCGTCAACCAAGTTGAGGCATATGGCATCCCTGTCTATTTCCTGACCTACTGAAAGATTGTGACTGAAAGAATCAAATTGTACCCGAGTAATTATTTTTCTGCACAACGATGGAATGCTTACTGAAATTATTTTCGGCGCTCTTTGCGATCTCAATCGAGAAAGGCACGACATCCTTTCCGTCCAGATGTCGGATTCAAACCCAGCCAATGAATAAGGGATCGAGAGTGTCTCTGGATAGTGAACAACAGGGAAATCGAGGCTAGTTGAATTCCTCTCGTCCAATCCAAGATAAAAAGTAAGATCGCTTGCTGATCTTGAAGCCGAATCATCGTCAGCATGGATCCATAAAATAGGACTGGAGCCGTTCTTAACGGCCATGGCTAAAAAAAAGGCCGCAGAGGAACCCCTCAGGCCATAAACGCCACCTTTTTCAACTGACCGACAAAGAAACTTTAGAGCTTGGGAAAAAACGCTTTGCTGGAATATTTGCAAAAAGACTTTCTCTCCATCAGAAACTTAATTTCAAATTTTGCAAAACTATCACATCAGTGTCGATAAAAAAAGCTCAGGTCGTCGAACTATTTCAGTTTGCATACCTTACTTTAATTTCAATAGTTCGAGACGTTTCAATTATTTCACCGTCGCGTGGTTTCTTATTGACAGTCCTTTTGCGATCATCCGTTTACATTGACTTCAACGACCATATCAGTTATCCATTATTGTTAATTTGTGTGGCCCTAACGTCGCGTTGGGTTGAGTTATGAGGTGTATTGTGGCGGAAAAAAAGCCCAAGAGAAAAGAACTGCTTAATGAACCTGATGAATTTATAACTTGGTCGGCGATAGCTGTAGAATATGCCCGTAACAACTATCGTTCTATGGTTATGGGAGCTTGCGCTGTTGTTGTTGTGGGGTTGCTGTTGTTAGGTTATTTTGCTTATCGGAACCATCGGCAGACAACAAGCCACGAGATCTTGGAATCTGCGTTGAGAGAATATAGCGCCATTTCGGGTTTACCGGATGACAAGATCACAGATCAACAGGATCGAGTTTTTGATTCTCTTGACAAAATTTCTAAAGATTACGGAGATCTGCCCTCTGGAGAAATAGCGCTTCTCTATTCTGCTCATATGCTTTACAGCAAAGGCGATTTTCAAGGGGCTTTGGATAGATATAAAAAATTCCAGTCCTCAGGGATAGCCATGCAAAGTCTGGGACCGCTAGCTCTATACAACATAGCCCAATCTTACATGGCGCTAAGAGATTTTGAAAAGGCTATGGCTAGTTTTGACCAACTCTCAAAGGACGTCAACTCTCCATACAGGCGTGAAGCTTACTCTTCAATTGCTAGAATATATGAAATGATGAACAAGAAAAAGGAGGCGGCGCAGGCTTACAAGCAGTATTTAAAGGTATTTCCTGAAGCTCCTGACGCCGACTTTGTTAAAACAAAAATTTCTCAATTGCTTGCTCAGGGATGAGGCGCAACCCAAAAAAGTTTCCGATCAAGTTTTTTATAAAAGCTGTTCTCTCTGAACAATCACCTCCATCTCCACTACCCAGACTTTGAAAACTTCTTTGTCACAATCAAGAAGGAAGTGTTCGGCGTATTGTTGGACTTCGGAATCAAACGCGTTTCTAGCGAGCAACTGATCCAGGATGGATCTGACTACAACAAAAGCTAAATCCTCTTCGAACGTAATGGTGAATATTTTGTTAGCGTGTAAGAAAGGAATTGATTCCAAAACGTCTCTCCTTGATGGATACTTGGCCGAAGAGTTTATTTCAAATGGCGTGACACGGCAAGCAAACGGCGCCAATAAAATTTCAGGAGGCAAAGGGGCAATGAATAAATCAGATCCGTGGGTTCCGTTTGCTGACATCATTAAAGACCCATGGTCCAAGGTAAAAACCGCAAAGGCCAAAACCGGAAAGAAAATTATAGGTCACCTACTTCCTGATGTTCCAGAAGAACTAATCCACGCCGCTGGAGCAATTCCAATTGCTGTGGCGGGCGCTGGAATTCCCATAAACCAAGCTCAGGCTCAAATTCCCGGGTATTCTTGCAGTCACGCGATGGGGGCTGTGGAACTGCGGCTTACCGGGGAGCTTGATGTTCTTGATGGGATGATCATTCCTTACGTTTGCGATACTACTAGAAATTTGTATCATTTGTGGAGAAACCTGTTTCCAGACTTTCCATGTGAATTTCTTCGACTCCCGAAGAAGATAGCCGACCTGAACGCCAACCGATATCTTAAAGAAGAATTTTTTCGTATTTCAAGGTGGCTCGAGGGAATCACTGGAAACAAAATTGTTGATGAGGCGCTAGTATCTAGCATATCGATTTATAATAAAAGCAGGGCGCAATTGCGATCGGCTTATCAAATGATGGAAACATCGCCATCGTCCTGGACGACCGGTCGCGTGATCTCCCTGTTTGAATCGGCCTGCAAGGTTCCCAGAGAAGATTTATTGACTTTGCTGGAGCCTTTACCTTGGAATGTGATTGAAGACTCCAACCATGGTCGTTCTAGAATTTACGTCAGAGGAAAAGTTTGGGATCCCCTAGAGATTACCGAATTATTTGACGAAAATGGATTTATCGTTGTCGGTGACGAAATAGTCACTGGCCAAAGGTCTGTAATCACATACCCAATATTACAGGAAGATCCAATGCAGTCGCTTGTCGATCGACATATGTCTTTGATTCCATACACTGGTTATCATATTGAACCGAAGCAAATCATAGATGACTTTTTGGCCAGAGTTAAGAAGAGTAAAGCTCAAGGGGTTGTTTTCCTGAACCCCAAATTTTGTGAAGCCGCTGCGTTCGACACACCAGATCTTACGGTCGCTTTGAAGGAAAACTCGATCCCCAATATTGTTCTCGAAACTTCGAGCAGGGGGACCTCGATCAGTCAAATCAGACTTAGATTAGAGGCATTCAGAGAAATTCTGTCGGATGACTTGCCTTAATATCGGAAACCGACACAGGCGAATAAGGCGAAAAAATGGAACCCATTAAGGCCCTAAAAGAAATCAAGAAAATTACCATGGATTATTTCGCGGCCGCGCATATGGCGCCTCACAACCATAAACCGGTTGTTTATTGTAATGTCTTTACACCGGTAGAACTCATTTACGCCATGGATATGTTTCCTGTTTATCCTGAAAACCACGCCGCAATAATTGGGGCTCGAAAGATGACTACAGAATTATCGTCTGCGGCTGAAGGCATGGGTTATGTGCTGGATCTATGTTCTTACGCAAGGTGCGACATAGGCTGGACAAAAGCAGGAGTAAGCCCTACCTGGGGGTTGCCCAAACCGGATTTAATTCTCGTGATAAACTGCCAGTGTGGAACCCTTACCAAATGGTTTGAAGTCTTGAGCAGAAAATACAACGCGCCGATGGTTCTAATAGATGTCCCTCATTCCGGCAATGGTGAAAAAGATGTCCATGCCGAGGCCTACGTCCGAAAGCAATTGGAAGAGTTGATAAAAACCCTGGAGAACATTTCGGGCAAGAGTCTGGATGAAGCAAAGCTCAAACAAGTGATGAATCTCTCCAAACAGGCATCTGAGCTATGGACAAAAATGCTGATAATGGGAGAACAGATTCCTGCTCCAATGACGGTTTTTGATCAGTTTGTTTCAATGTTTCCAATTGTTTCACAGAGGGGAACAGAAATTGCGGTGAGTTTTTATGGAAATTTGGTTCAGGAATTAGAGGAACGGGTCGCCAAGAAGATACCGGCGGTCGATAATGAAAAATACAGACTATTTTGGGATAATTTGCCTATTTGGTCTGAGTTGAGCGGACTCTCACGTTTTCTTGCCGATCGGGGGGCGTCGGTTGTAACTTCCATATACACTTGGGCCTGGAGTCAGCTTGCGGTCAATGAACAGGATCCCTTATCTGATTGGACCCGGCAATATTTGTATACATTCAATTTAAATTTTGATTACAGGGTTGAAAAATACATTGAACTAGCTAAACTCTACAAAGTTGACGGTTTTTTGTTTCATTCGAATCGCAGTTGCAAATGGATTTCCCAAGATGTATTTGCGCTGAGAGACGCTATCACCAAGGCTACAGGAATACCCGGGGTAATTTTTGAGGCTGATCAAAATGACTCTAGGTTGTATTCTTTTGAAAATTTGGAAAAACAAATTGAAAATTTTCTAGAGTTATTGGAAATCAAAGGGCGAACTATTTTATAACGGTTCACACCGTGCCGTTAAGAAAGACCTTAATCACAGACAGGGTTGTCCGGTAGTCAATCGCCTTGCTCAATCAGGGGATTTCTGGCCATGCGGCATGCGCAGTTTCCTTCATCACCATTATTCCATTCGTTGATTTTTAGTCGTAGTTCATGACGGTCCAGTCGGAGGTGTTTCTTAACCTCTCCTTGAGTAATAAGCCTCATTTTGTAGGCGAAAAACAAGGCTTCTTCCAGCAAACCTTTTGTGAACGGAAGCCTTTCTTTGAGCAGGTTGTGGTGATCTAACAAGTTGAGGACCTGATGGTAAGAGCGTTCAAAATTATTATTGTCAGATTCGGTTGTCATTTCTAATAGCTCCAGAATATTTTATATTCTTTATTTTGAATAAACTGAAAAGGATTGCAAGCTCAGGAATAACATCATGAAAACCATATTCACGGATGATATTACAAGGGCCGTCCGTAATCTGTGCATTCAAGCATGCACAGTGTTGGGTCATGACGTAATCCACCGGTTAAACCACGCGTTGGAAACCGAAGACTCAACCATTG
>JAZDKD010000328.1:0-2979 GCA_043803345.1 Pseudomonadota bacterium | reverse complement strand
GGGTGTCTCGAAAGAAGACGCAGAAAAGGCCAAAGCCGCTTTGGAAGAAGTGGGCGCAGTGGTGGAAATCGTCTGAACTCTCTAAAAAAAATACGAAGTCGACATTAGATCACATTTGGGTGAGATCTGATGTCGACATGTTCTGGAATGCCTTCCATAGTCCTACCTTTTAAGATCAACTGATTTCAGAGGGAGAAAATGGCTTCTTTTTCCGTGCACTCTCAGAGGCTCAGGAAGAATTTCGCGCGGATTCCGCAAATTGCTGGAATCCCAAAACTTATCGAGATTCAAAGTCAGTCTTATGACAGATTTTTACAAATGGATAAAGCTCCGGAGGAGCGAGAAGATGTCGGATTGCAGGCTGTATTCAGATCTGTTTTTCCGATCAAGGATTTCACCGACACAGCTTCTCTCGAATTCATAAAATACACCTTGGGGGAAGAGAAATATTCAGTCGAGGAATGCCTTCAAAAAGGAGTAACTTACTCCGTTCCCTTAAAAATAACTGTCCAACTAATCGTTTGGGATGTTGATCCTGATACCGGCTCTAGAACTATTCGGGACGTCAAAGAACAGGAAGTATATTTTGGCGAGATTCCCGTGATGACGAAGTATGGAACGTTCATAATCAATGGGACTGAACGAGTCATAGTGTCTCAGCTTCATCGTTCGCCAGGGATATTTTTTGATCACGATAAGGGGAAAACGCATGCAAGTGGTAAGCTGCTTTATTCTGCGCGTATAATTCCTTTAAGAGGATCATGGATTGACTTTGAATTCGATCTCAAAGACCGGCTCTATGTCAGAATTGATCGACGCAGGAAGCTTCCTGTAACGGTTTTACTGAAAGCCCTCGGTTTTTCAAGTGAAACAATATTGAATTACTTTTACAACAAACAGATCATCATGATTACTCCAGACGGTTTAAGGAGAAAAGTTGATCTAAAGTTTTTGGTCGGCACTCACGCTCCAACGGATATCTATGTTGAGGGTACGGGTGAGGTCCTAGTAAAGAAAAACAAAAAAATTTCTCGTGCCGCTCTCAAACGCCTCTCAGACAGGAAAGTAGCTCCTCTCGTTATGGAACCTCGTGAGCTGGCAGGGAAAGTCATTGCGCACGACATTGTTGATGAAGCCACTGGGGAGGTCGTCGCAGTCTGTAACAAAGAAATCATGCCGGACGAGGTGGACAATTTTATTGAAGAATTTCGTTCAAGGAATATACATCAGTTCGAAGCCCTGTTTATAGAAGAAAGAATAGCGTCGCCTTCGTTAAGAGACACTTTGCTGGAAGATAAAATTGACGATCGTCCCAATAAGGTAATAGAAGACTACCGGAAGCAGTTCCCCGATGAAGATATATCGAATGAAACTCTTAATGCGGAAATAGAAATCTATCGCAGATTAAGACCTTCAAATCCAGCCACCGTTGAGATCGCCAAGACCTTTTTCAGCAACTTGTTCTTCAAAATCGAATATTACGATTTGTCCAGAGTTGGTCGATTAAAATTAAACCGTAAATTGCGGATTTCCGAGCATGAAGCGCCTCTTTCTTTACGAACGCTCAAACCCGAAGACATCATGTTAGCGGTTAAATACCTTTTGGAATTACGAGAAGGTAAACCGGGTCACGAGATAGATGACATCGATAATATGGGCAATCGTCGTGTCAGATCTGTGGGAGAACTGCTGGAAAACCAATACCGGATAGGTCTCGTTCGAATGGAACGAGCCATAAAAGAGCGAATGAGTCTTCAAGACGTCGAGACTCTGATGCCTCATGATCTCATCAATGCTAAACCGGTAACGGCTGTTGTTAAAGAATTCTTTGGATCATCACAACTTTCACAGTTTATGGATCAGACCAATCCCTTGAGTGAGATCACCCACAAGAGAAGACTATCCGCTTTGGGGCCAGGAGGACTGACCAGAGAACGGGCGGGTTTTGAGGTTAGGGACGTTCATCCCACTCATTATGGGCGCATATGCCCAATCGAAACTCCGGAAGGACCGAATATCGGTCTGATAGTATCTTTATCCACCTATGCCAGAGTAAATGATTTTGGTTTTATAGAGACGCCCTACAGACCTGTTCACGACCGGGTTGTCAGCCGAGAAATCAAGTTTCTGACAGCCCTGGATGAGGAAGAGCACGTAAAGGTCCAGGCAGATGCGGCCATAGATGAAAATGGTAGATTGATGGACGATCTGGTTTCTGTGAGACAAAAAGATGGTGAATTTGCCATGGCTGGAAGCAGTGAAGCGACTTATATGGACGTGTCGCCCAACCAACTGGTGTCAGTCGCCGCTTCATTAATCCCATTTCTTGAAAACGACGACGCCAACCGTGCTCTGATGGGATCAAACATGCAACGTCAGGCTGTGCCTCTGTTGACCACACAGGCTCCAATAGTGGGCACTGGCATGGAACAGGTCGTCGCTGTCGACTCCGGAGTAACGGCGCTTGCCAAGAGGGATGGAATGGTAGATTCCGTGGACGCCACGAGAATCGTCATTAAAGCGACTGAGTTTGAAGAAGGCGACCTTGACCCGGGCGTGGATATTTACAACTTGGTGAAATACCAGCGTTCCAACCAAAACACATGCATAAATCAGCGACCAATAGTTAAAAAGGGCGACCGAGTGATCTGCGGTCAAGTAATAGCGGATGGTCCCGCCACTGACAAAGGTGAACTTGCGCTTGGTAGGAATGTCCTCGTAGCCTTCATGGCATGGGGCGGATATAATTATGAAGACTCAATATTGGTCAGCGAAAAAATCGTAAAGGAAGACATTTTTACTTCAATCCACATCGAAGAATTTGAAGTAATGGCCCGCGACACCAAACTGGGCAAGGAAGAAATCACCAGAGATATCCCGAATGTTGGGGATGAAGGTCTTAAATATCTTGATGAGGCTGGAATAATCAGCGTTGGCGCCGAAGTCAAACCCGGTGACATATTGGTGGGTAAAATTACT
>JAZDKD010000327.1:0-9065 GCA_043803345.1 Pseudomonadota bacterium | reverse complement strand
GCATCAGCAAACATGACCTCGACTTTACCAGTATCTTTCAACTTTGAATTTTGGGCTGCTATAGTTGAGCAATGTATTATATCCAGATCTGAAACTTCCCGGGAATCTCTGCAGACAAGAATGACGTGAGACCCCGGAGTGTCCTTTGCGTGAAACCATATATCCCCTTTCCTGGCCTTGTTCTTGGTAATAAAATCATTACCTTGGGCGCTCTTCCCAACAAGGATTGGGTAACCGGAAGGACTTACCAATTCGCGATAATTTTTACCACTTCGTACATTGCCGGTGGTTTTAGTTGAGTTTTTTCTTGGTGTCTGTTTCATTGTCTTGCCGATAAGTTCAAATTCTTTTGACAGGGACTCTAGATCCTCCGGGCTATTTGCCTCCTGAACAAAGAACAGCGTTTCTTCCAGACATTTCTTTTCTTCGATAGCTTGAGTCAATCTTGATCTGGCTATTTCTATTCCCCTTTTGCCCTTGGCCGACTTGGCGAAAAGTTTCCTCATGTTGGATACAGGATCTAGCGCTGGCTCCAGCATAATGACTTCAGTCTTACCTGTCTCCCAGTCTGGGGCTTCAACTGAAGATTGTCCTTTTCTTATTTTTTTCAAGACAGTTTTTAATAGTTCTCCCTGCCTGGATTTTTCTACAAAATTTTGCAACTTATCTATATCGTTTTGAATCTTGGATATTCTATTAACAGTGGATCTGATTCTCGCCTGTATAGGCTTTGAGACCTGACGTCTATGATTTTCAAGTAATGAGTCAACCAGCATGTGGCTGAAAAATTCGTCAGCCATTTTATTGAGGCTTTCGTATCTCGAATCCAATTCAGTATAATTAACGGTGGGTTCTAATTTGTGGTTTTTCACTTTAGCTTGAGTTTGTTGAGGCAAACCATGTTCCCCCCATTTCGGTTTTTTTTGACGTTGGCTCGGGTTTGCCGGCGGATCCAGATATTCAACACCCGGCATCACAACTCTGTTTACAAAATCTTTCTGAGCAATATGCCGCAAACTATCCATGATCAGGTTTGTCGTTACATCGACCAGCAAGATGTTGGAATCCCTCCCCAATAGCTCAAGAATGAGATTGAGAGCGACCACAGAGTCAGAAATTCTTTTTTCACATGAAATGTACACTATACGATCATTTTCGTGGGGCCAAACTCCACTTATACGTGCGTTCGTCAAACGCGCCCTAAGATATGAACAGAATCTTGGCGGTCTTGGTGGATTAATCAATCGGAGTTTTGTGAGATGAACCCTTCCGAGTTTGGGATCGGCGCTAAGAATAAGCCTTTTCTCCCCAGCTCCAGGTAGGAATATTTTCAGTCCAATTTCTCGAGGAAGAGGTTGAAAGACTTTTGAAATTATCCCTCCGTGAAGTTCATGGTTCAACTCTCGGGCGATTTCCTTCATCATGGGTAGATCCATATAAATTTTTCCACCTGTTTCGGATATTATTGACTATACCTAACGCATGAGTCCACATACCTTTTCTGGGCCGTTTGACAGGTGTGGGGGCGTCTGTTAAGAATTATGACTAACTCGTGTCTCCTTCGATGTCAAAAAACCGCCAAGAGGGTTATGTTGGAAATTCTTTTGAATGGGGGAGGAATTATCGCTCTTTCATTATTAGGGGATCTGCATGACACTGGAAAAAAGAAGTTTATCTCTGCTTCCTGAAACGCTTGAAATTCTTGAAAAAGGGTTCGACAGCTTACCTCGAATCTCCCATTCTATAGATCTTGATTCGATTAGAAAAGTCTTGAACGAAGTGGCTCTACGAATGCAAGACAATTATCCATACCATCATCCAAACTACATTGGTCAGATGCTAAAACCACCTCACCCCATAGCCCGTCTGGCATACACTTTATCATTATGGATAAACCCAAATAATCATGCTTTGGATGGAGGCCGGGCTAGTTCAGCCATGGAAAAGGAAGCCGTGGCCCAGATCGCAAAAATGTTTGGATGGGAAACCTTTCTCGGCCATCTTTGCGGTGGGGGCACTATGGCAAACCTTGAAGCCCTTTGGATATCCCGGCGCTTGAGGCCCGGCCAAAAAATAGTGGCTTCCCAACAGGCCCATTATACTCATGGAAGAATTTGTGAAGTGTTAAACATTCCCTTTGAATCCGTTGCGGTCGACACCAACGCCCGTATGGACTTGACATCCCTGAAAAAAGCTCTGGACAAAGGGAACACAGGGACTGTGGTCGTCACAATCGGCACAACCGCTACCGGATCCCTTGACCCTTTGCCGGAAATTCTAGAGTTCCAGAAGTTATATGGATTCAGGATTCATGCTGACGCAGCCTATGGAGGATACTTCAAGCTTGCTGACAACCTTGATGCGAGAACCCGAGAGATTTACGATGTTATGTGTCAAGTCGACTCAACAGTTGTTGATCCCCATAAACATGGCCTTCAACCTTATGGTTGTGGATGTGTGATCTTCCGAGATCCGTCTGTCGGAACTTTTTACAAGCATGATTCGCCCTACACATATTTTTCGTCTTCTGAACTTCATTTAGGGGAAATCAGCCTCGAGTGTTCCAGGCCCGGATCGTCGGCAGTGGCCCTGTGGGCGACTCAAAGGTTGTTACCCATGGTTCGCGGGGGAGCTTTTGCCCAAGATTTGGCCGATTGTCGTAACGCCGCTCTAGAATTGTTCAGGCGGATCTCCTCGGATTCTAGGTTTCTGACCGCCCTCCGGCCGGAACTGGACATAATAGTGTGGACGATGAAAAGCGAATCAGCGTCCGAATCTTCCAGATTAGCCGACGAAGTTTTTGAGAGGGCTTCACTCTCAGATCTGCATCTTGCGAAGGCAAATTTACCAATGAGTCTCTTTCAAGCAACCTGGAATAATTTTACATGGGATCAGAATTACGTCAGGTGTTTGAGAAGTGTCTTGATGAAATCGGAATCGCTCAAGTTTATGGACAACATCTGGGATATCCTTTCCAAAACTGTAGACGAGGCGCTTAACTTCAGCGGAAAATCAAAAGGAGAAATCTCATCAGACGATTAAAATCATTTGTTAGATTCGCTCCTGGGCCCTCTATCGATCTTCATACTCACAGCAACATGTCGGACGGAACCATGAGTCCGTCGGAACTCGTCCAGCACGCATCCACAATTGGCCTAAGGGCTATCGCTCTTACTGATCACGATACGCTCGACGGTCTGGAACCGGCAAATTTGGCCGTAAAAGAATTTGAGCTTGATCTGGAAGTTGTTCCGGGTGTCGAAATCAGCGCAGAATATGATTATGGGATTCTGCATCTTCTCGGGTTTTTCGTCCGACCCGATGATTCAGAATTACAAAAATCTCTCAATTTCTTGAGAATTCAAAGGCAATCCAGAATCTCCAGAATTCTTTCCAAACTTGCTGCTCAAAATGTTTTCATTAGAGAAGAAGAGGTTAAGAAAGCTGCAACTGGGGGAGTTCCCGGTCGCCCGCACCTTGCCAGTCTCATGTTCAGAAAAGGCTATGTGAAGACTATGCAAGAGGCATTTGACAGGTATTTAAAGAAAGGGGGTTGCGCATACGTGCCAAAGGTCAAGTTGCCGGCTCACAAGGCTTTGCAATTGATCAAATCGGCGGGAGGCATCCCGGTAATAGCACATCCCTATTCTTTGAATCAGGACGACCCGGATCGTTTTGAGGAAGTTCTACTATCCCTTATCGGTATTGGCTTGCAAGGAATCGAGGCCTACTACCCAAAACATACAAAGGAGCAGATTAGAATGTATGTCAGGTTGGCGTCAAAATTCGACCTGGTAGTTACAGGTGGAACCGATTTTCATGGCGCCAACAAACCTGGAGTTAAGCTTGGAGAGTTTCCCGATCGACCTCCTTTGCCCTATTTCCTGCTCGATGAAATGAAAAAGAGATTGGTCACAAGGCATTAGGATTTAGTTTTGAGCATGTCAGACTTTAATAGAATAGCTTTTGTAGGGTTGGATGGTGTTCCTTATTCACTGCTGAAAACATTTTTTGAATTGTCGGTTACGCCAGGGCTGAAAGAAATCGCCAACGCCGGAACATTCGTCCCAATGAATTCAAGTCTCCCTCCTATATCGAGTGTTGCGTGGACTTCTTTCATGACTGGCGTTGGACCGGGGCAACACGGCATATTCGGGTTCACCGACATTGAAGAAAATCAGATTAAGCTGAAGTTTCCGTCGTTTGATGATATTAAGGCCCCCACTATTTGGAGTAAATATCCGGACAAAAAAACCATAGTGGTTAATCTACCTTTTACCTATCCGGCGCGTCCTTTGAACGGCGTCTTGATCTCAGGGTTTGTGTCTCCAATATTTGAACGC
The DNA here is from genome assembly GCA_043803345.1 of Pseudomonadota bacterium. Taxonomy (GTDB): domain Bacteria; phylum Desulfobacterota; class Desulfomonilia; order Desulfomonilales; family Desulfomonilaceae; genus CAJBEZ01. The sequence goes on along the minus strand of JAZDKD010000327.1, from coordinate 4,722 downwards.
TCAGTTCAACCGACGTCGCTGATCCCATGGCTTAAATCGAAAAATTACAAAATTGACACGGACAATGTCAGAGCCCGTCAAGACCGGAACTTCCTGATAAATGACCTTTTTTCAACATTGAGACCTTTAGAAGAAGTTGTTTTCAGCTTGTCATCGGAGCCATGGGACCTTTTTATTTTGGTTGTCACAGGGACTGATCGGTTAAATCATTTTCTCTTTGACGCGATCCGGAATGCAAACCATCCTCTTCACGAGGAGGTGATTTCCTATTACCGCAGAATAGATAACTTCGTGACTGCTTTTTTGGAACGGCTTGATATTGGAACGCGTAAGGTAATTTTGTCCGATCACGGTTTTACAGATCTCAAGATCCACGTCAACCTGAATCGTCTCTTGCAGTCATTGGGTTACCTGAAATTTGACTCCCTTGATCCGCAAGATATTTCCAGTGTGAGTCCGAACTCAGACGCGTTTGCAATGGATCCTACTCGAATTTACCTGAATTCCAAAACAAGGTTCAGAAATGGAAAACTCTCCGAAACCCAAGCCGCAGAAAAAGCGGTTAGGATAAAAAATGATCTTTCAAGATTCATGACGTCGGACCTGGGGCCTGTCTTCAAAAGTAGTTGTCGCGATTTTATCGATGAACCGGTGTTCGAACAATTGCTATCCAAGGAAGATGTCTATCAAGGGCCCTGGTCTGAAATAGCTCCCGATATCATAGTGATACCTAGCCGAGGATACGACATCAAAGCGTCAGTAAACGCCAAGGTCTTATGCCATAGTGACATTTTCACTGGCACACACACTCATAATGACGCCTTTATAATGATTGGAGATAAACAACCCGGCGTCGATATGTCAGACTTCGAGATTTCGAAAGTTGCAGGCTTAATACCGTGGAACCACTCCATTTCCTAGTCGTTGAAGGTCTTTATAGAACGTAGGGGAATTTCTTTAGCTCGGTTGGAACAACCTGAAATTTTTAGTGATAGCTGATGTTTAACGTAGTGCTTGTCAATCCCGAGATTCCGCCTAACACAGGAAACATAGGTCGCCTGTGTGTGGCTGTGGGAGCCCGCCTGCACCTAATTAAACCTTTGGGATTTCAAATTGATGACAAGCACTTGAGACGAGCCGGTCTCGATTACTGGAAGAAACTTGACTTAGTTGTTTGGGATAGCGTGGACCACTACTTTCAATCTGTGAGTCCGGCGCAAATTGTCCTCACATCTTCAAAGAGGGGAGAAATTTATTACAATCTGGTGTTTCAACCGTGGGATCATATTCTCTTTGGCCCTGAAACATCAGGTTTGTCGGGAAATATTTTCGAACGATTTCGTCTTCGAATCGCCAGGATTCCAATAGACCTGGGCAAAACACGAAGCTTGAATTTGTCTACAGCAGCTGGAATAATAGTTTTTGAAGGTTTAAGGCAGTTAGAATACGTTCCGGGCTAACGATCAAAATGACTTTTTTTATTCACTAGTTCCCGTACCTTTTCGACAAGCTCTGTCAAATCCCCGGACTTGATTATGAACGCGTCAACAGAGTGAATTGTGGGATCGGCGTCAAAATAGGGATATGCCGAGCTTATTACCAGTGGAATTCTCAACTTCATTCTACAGAATCTCTCCAGAAAGCCTCGTCCCCCCATTCCCGGCATTTTAAGGTCCAAAATTATAAGGTCAGGTTTTTGCCCCCTTAGCATCTTCAGAGCTTCTTCAGCGTCAGATGCCTGAATAACCTGAAAACCTTGTTCTTCAAAAACTTCCTTGTACAATAGTCTCACTGAACTTTCGTCTTCGATGTGAAAAATAACTGCCATTTTAGCCTCACATGGTAATACTATCATTCAAAGGCTCGATTAACAACTCTACGGTTGTTGCTAACACTCGACGGTTGTTCATAATCCTAACTGCATTGGCGGTCCACAGTGAAATCCAATCGTATCATTCCCAATCCTTTAAAAAATGGCGATGTTATCGGCATAGCAGCGGTTTCCGGCCCTGTCAACCCCACTAATCTGAAAAAGGGATTTGAGTTTGTCAAGGCTTTGGGACTTAAATTCAAGCTCGGCAAAAATATTTATCTGAGCGAAAATTATCTTGCTGGTTCTGACGAGCAAAGAGTCGAAAGTCTTAATGACTTTTTGCTTAATCCTGAAATAAGAGGGATCATTTTTGCCAGAGGTGGCTATGGAGTCATGCGGATCCTTCCACAGGTAAATTTCGACGCAATGAAATCAGATCCAAAAATCATGCTTGGCATGAGCGATCTTACCGCTCTTTCCATTGCCGCTTTCCAGCGCTGCGGGCTGATCACTATAGCTGGTCCGATGTTGGCCGGGCAAATAGCTGATGATTTGGACAACGTCACCTCAGATCATCTGGTTAGGGTCCTTACACAACCCTTGCAACAATATGACATGGTAGCCGGATTTCAGTCCGAGATTGTAGGACTCCGAAATGGTGAGACAAGAGGCGAGCTTTTGGGTGGGTGTCTTTCCTTAATGGTTTCTCTGTTGGGAACACCATTTTCCCCAAATTTCTCCCGAAGTGTTTTATTTATTGAAGAAGTGAATGAACCAACTTATAAGATTGATCGCATGCTTACCCAAATGAAGCTTGCAGGCGTTTTTGATAGGGTTCGAGGTGTCATAATTTCTCATTTTTCCGGAAATTGTTCAGATGAAGCTCAATCGGACGTCGAAAAGATAATCCTTGAGTATACCGCTGCCAGTTCAGTTCCCGTGATTTCCCGATACCCTCATGGGCATGAATTGCCTAACATCCCTTTGCCTGTAGGCGCAGAAGTCGAATTTATGGTGTCATCTCAGGACATAATTTTACGAGTCATTTGAATCTTATTACTAACGTTTCGTTAGCTGGAGGAATTCTTCCTTTTGATTCCCACCAAAACAGACAACCCAGTTAAGTCTGAAAAAAAACTTATTACGAAAGCCGCCGGAGTAGTTGGTTTCTGGACAAGCCTCAGCCGAATTTCCGGATTCATTCGGGACTTGATAATAGCTATTTGTCTGGGAGCCGGCATGGGATCAGATTCCTTTTTTGTCGCGTTCCGGATACCAAATCTATTGCGTCGGTTATTTGCTGAGGGGGCTCTGTCTGCCGCATTTGTTCCGACATTTGTTGAGACTTTAGAGAAAGACGGTAGAGACGAAGGAGTTAAACTGGCAAGAATCGCGGTGACATTCTCAGCTATTTTTCTCTGCATAATCACTGCTCTCGGAATTATTTTTACCCCACAAATAGTCAGGGTTATTGCTCCGGGTTTTCTCGATGATCCAGAGAAATTTGCGCTCACCACGCAGTTGACTCGGATCATGTTTCCTTACATTTTGTTTATTTCTCTTGTTGCCCTTTTTTCAGGAATCTTGAACAGCCTGGGCCGGTTTGCCTCCCCCGCTGCGGCGCCAATCCTCCTAAACATTTGTATGATTGCTGGAATTGTCATTCTCGCAAAATGGTTGGATTGGCCGGCGGGTTATTCTTTGTCGTGGGCGGTGGCTGTTGCGGGAATTCTTCAATTGTTATTACAGGTTCCCTTCCTTATGGCCGAGGGAATTAAGATCAAACCCGATTTTCATTTTGGTTATCCTCCCTTGAGGCGTATGGGGAAATTGTTTGTCCCGGCGGCTATTGGTGGGGCTGTGTATCAGGTCAACGTCCTAGTCGGAACTATGCTGGCTTCTCTGCTGCCTGTTGGCTCCGTTTCATGGCTTTACTATGCTGACCGACTCGTCGAGATGCCGTTGGGCGTATTCGCGATCGCTCTTGGGTCTGCAGCTCTTCCTTCGATGTCCAGGCTAGCTTCGTCGGGAAATTATAAGGGTCTCGGCGAGTCGGTGTCTTTTTCGTTAAGGCTTATAGCCTTTTTCACTATTCCGGCGTCGGTGGGATTGATTGTACTCCGAGAACCCATTATTTCTGTTCTTTTTCAGCATGGGCGGTTTACCTACACTGACACGGTAGAAACGTCCTACGCTCTTCTGTGGTATACCGCCGGGTTGTGGGCTTTCTCCGGACTCAAAGTGGTAACCCAGGCATTTTTTTCATTGAAAGACACCAAGACTCCCCTGTGGGTATCGCTGTTCGCTGTGGCAGTCAACCTTGGAGCTGGAATAACATTGATGTATCCGATGAAGCATGGTGGCCTGGCTCTGGCTACAACGCTGGCGGCGACGTTCAATTTTCTGATTCTTTTCGTGATCCTGATCAGGCGAATAAAATGGTTTGAAATTGGGGGATTTTTGGCTTCGATAGCTAAAATAACCTCAGCTTCATTCATTATGGGTGTTTTTTTATTCTTTATGAGAGACTTTGGAGTGTGGACTCAAGGTATCAGCTCAAAAAACCTTGTGGTCCTCATGGCCTGCGTGCTGGGAGGCATATTCATATATGGAACGAGCGCTCACTTCTTGAAATGTGAGCAAATGAGATCGCTTAAGTCTGTTCTTAATAAATGACAAATGGATTATAAGGCTACCGTGACTCCTTCTCGGGCAGCATCCACGCAGACATTTGAATTGAGACGATCCAGACTTTCTCTGCATCGGGCGATGATCTCCCGAACTCCGTCATCGGTTCGCCACGGATCGTGGTGAAACAGCAGCAATTTCTTGGCCCCGGCTTCCACCGCCAGCTTCGCCACAACATTGGTGTCGGAATGTCCCCATCCTTTGCGGCTTTTCTTTTCCTC
>JAZDKD010000326.1:0-3158 GCA_043803345.1 Pseudomonadota bacterium | reverse complement strand
GATCTATGTGACCTATCGTCCCTACGTTCCCGGGTGGCTTCGTTCTCTCAAACTTCGCCTTGCCCATGGGCTCCTCCGTGAATATTCGGCAGAAAAGTATCTAAATTCTTTCGGTCCTATTTAGTCTAAATCCTGGGATCTGTATCTCCCATAAATTTTTGAGCGTTCAGGCCTTGTGGTCAGGTGGAGCCCACGACCGGGATCGAACCGGTGAACCTCTTCCTTACCAAGGAAGTGCTCTACCGACTGAGCTACGTGGGCCATCCGCAAACCATTTAGCGTCTGAAGACATTTTATACAGGTCTCAAAACGTCGAAGCGCTAGGTGTCATTATTTGATAGCGCCTTGAATATCATGGAGCGGGAAACGGGACTCGAACCCGCGACGTTCAGCTTGGAAGGCTGACGCTCTACCAACTGAGCTATTCCCGCCGCGTTAAAATCGGAACCGCGGATTCAGATGGTGGAGGGGGGAGGATTCGAACCTCCGAAGGCGTCGCCAACAGATTTACAGTCTGCCCCCTTTAGCCACTCGGGAACCCCTCCATAACTGGAGCTGGCGATGGGACTCGAACCCGCAACCTGCTGATTACAAATCAGCTGCTCTACCGGTTGAGCTACGCCAGCAAACGGTTCCTCTATAAAAACAACTTTTTTATATCATTTAAATACCTGTGTCAAGTCATAATGATATTTATTATGGCGCGGATACGTAAATTATCGAGACAACACCAGCCAAAATAAAGTTCCCATCCACTAGTCCTTCAAAAAGAAGCCTGTCAACCAGATGTCCCTTTTTGTAATATTCCAAGAAAAATTTAAAGATCAAAACATTTATTAATAACAGGTATCCAAGTTTCGAGATCCATCCTTGAAAACTCGAGAAAATCAAGATACACGAGAGCATTATCAACGATATGTTCAGAATTTTCTCAGTAGCGCGTCCGCCGAATAAAATCGGTATGGTTTCCCGACCACCTATCCTGTCTCCCTGGATATCTATTAGATCTGACAACGCCGTCCGCCAAAAAACCATTCCCGCCGCAATAATAAAAGAAATCAGAACGGACGGAATTCCCAACGACATTTCCCCGGAAAAAGAAGGGATGATAGCTGCCGACATGGCCCATCCAATTGATACCAGCGGTGTCTTTGAGCCCGGAATATCCTTTAATGATGACCATCTTTGTCCGAAAATCCGAAGCGAAACTAGAACGGGAAGTGGATATAAAATACCCGTTACTATCATGCCCATAACCATGATCATTGAAATCCACCCGAGGAAATAAGAAATTAGCGCAGCCATCAAGGCAGCGGCGGCGCCTATAGTTCTCAGGGTGTTTTGATGTCGACTATAAAATTCAGCAATCTCCGGAGTGTTAAATCTCAGGGCGCCTGAACTTTCCTGGATACGGTTCAGAAGATGCATTGAAAATACAAAAAGGGCTGTTACAATCGATGCCCTGAATCCTGCCTGGTTTTCCTGGAGAGCCGAACAGGCAAGAGTAAGACCAGCGCCGCCCAGAGCAGCCCAGACATAGGTCATGATAGTATAGTCGGCGAACAGTCTGAGTCTCGGCCATAAACCGGACCTAGTGTTGAGATCAATTTGTCTGAGTTTTTCTATCAATGATCTGATTTGCCAGTTCGGTGTACTCGCTCCCGCCGTTATCCCCACAACTCTGATTCCCTCAAGATCCGAGGGAAAAATCTGTTCGGCTGTTTCCACGTGTTTCACCCTGACACCCTGCTCACTGGCCACCTGGGCGAGTCGAACTGTGTTGCCTGACTTCTTTCCCCCCACCACTATTATCATGTCCACGCCCCTCGACAACGATTTTACTTCAGCCTGCCGCTTTCTGGTCGAATCGCAAATTGTGTTATATACATTAAGAATTAATCCCTTGCCTTGTAGATGTTCCACAATTTCTTCAAATTTTTCAGGCTCCTGCGTTGTTTGGGCAACTACGCAGATTTGTCTGTCTTGGGGAATCTGATCAAGTTTTTTGACCTCCTCCAAACTGGAAATAGAAATCCCTCCAGCTTGAGCAAATCCGCTCAACCCTTTAACTTCCGGATGATCCTCATCGCCAACAATCACACAGAAATCTCCCTTTAACGAATGCTTCTGAATCAACGCCTGAACCCTCTTTACTCTTGGACATGTGGCGTCAATGATGTTTGAGCATTTAGTCTCAAGGACCTGTCTTTCTTGAGGTGAGATCCCGTGGGCTCTTATTATTACAGTTCCACCCTGAATCTGATCTATTGAATCAGCTTGGGAGATACCCCTGCTCTCCAGAAGACTAATAGTCTTAGGGTTATGTATTAGAGGTCCATAAGTCACTGTCGGAAGAGGCGGTTTTTGGCGTTTCAAATCAAGAGCCATATCAACAGCTCTTCGAACACCCATACAAAACCCAGCCGTCCTGGCAATTTGGATTTTCATTAAACCCTGTCAAAGTGATTTAATTTAGACACAATCTTGGAATAATCTTCAGGAGTGTCTATGTCAATGTCGTTGTAGGCCTTTCCCAGTTCAACCGTATGGATCATGTTGGGGTTTCTGGCCAAAATTTCTTTGCCGCCTTTATCCCCCGAAATTTTTCTCAATTCGTCAAAAAAAGACTCTGGAAAAATAACCGGAGTAGTTCTCCGTTTGAGAATTGTCGGGACTATTATCTTATCGGAGTTCTCCAAACTTTCTGAGATCAGCTTATTGATAGTTAAAGTGTTCAAAAATATCTGGTCTGCCAAAATTATCATCGCCGCTCTGGCCTTCACACCTAACTGTGTAAGTCCAAGTCTTATGGATAATGACATTCCTTCTTCCGGCCAGAAATTCAATACTCTGGTAATAGTGACATCGTGGTTTAAAAAACAGGAGAATTGCATTGTCATGTCAACATCTAGCCCGGGCCGTGTCACTATTACAATCCTACCTAACCATGACTTTAGAGCTTCAATCAATGTTCTGTTTAGAACTGTTTGCCCACAAAACCTAAGAGCCATTTTGTCGGATCCCATTCTGGTCGACAACCCCGCCGCAAGAACAATAGCTTCTACCCTTAGCTCGTTGATCAATTTCACACCACTATATGCCCGGATAAAATTGGTTAGTCTGTCATTTTCAGAAATTTTATAAGGAGGGTCAGATCA
>JAZDKD010000325.1:0-8418 GCA_043803345.1 Pseudomonadota bacterium | reverse complement strand
ACTGCGGGGACTGTATGCAATTGGCCTGTCACAGTCGGTGATTTCAAGCAACATCTGTGCAAGTTCTTTCAAGGACGTGCGCTTACCGGTCCCAACATTGTAATTGGTGTCAGTGGTGTCAACTTTCATTGCGCATACGTTGGCCAGGCCGCAGTCTTCGACCGCCACGAAGTCAAACGCTTCCGAGCCGTCGCCCATGATTGTTGGACTTTCACCTTTGTCGATAGCGTCCAGCATCTTCATTATTACGGCGATGTATGCGCCGTGGTAATCCTGCCGTGGTCCATAGACATTCATATAGCGCAGCCCGACATAATTCAGACCATAACGGTGATGAAACGCTCGAAGCATAGCTTCACCGGCGATCTTGGTAGCCCCATAGAAGTTCTTGTTATTAAAGGGATGGTCTTCGTCCATAGGTTCAGAGACGGCATCCCCGTAGACAGAGGCAGAGGATGAATATACAAGACGTTTAACACCCTTGGCTATACATGCCTCCATCACATTGAAAGTCCCTCGAACATTTACATCGAAAGCGCTACGAGGGTATTCATGGCATTGCAACAGCCAAAGAGCGGCGAAATGGAAAACCCCATCGGCTCCTTCCATGGCCGATTGTAGGATGTCCGTTTGCATTATGTCGCCACCCACGTCGTAAATCTTTACGCGCGGATCCTTCATGGCATCCTGGAGATTTTCGCGACTGCCACGCACGAAATTGTCGTAGATGAGTAATTCCTTGACGTCTTCCTTAACCAGGTGATCCACGGTGTGTGAGCCAATGAGGCCGGCGCCACCGATCACTACGAATTTTTTACCTTTAAGATCCATTCTAGCCTCATAAATACCAAAACCCGGTATAATATTAAAGAATTAGGTTAATCAACGCATTCGCTTCATTGATGATTGTTGAACCAATTGGAGAGTTTGCCAATGATACGCTCCAGTGAATCGCCGTCAACGTAGCCACTCATGGGGAGACTTAACACATGCCGTGCCAGAGTTTCACTTACGGGCAGGCCATTTGCCCCGGCGACTGGAAATTTGTTAAAAGCCTCCTGCTGATGCAATGGTTTTACGTAATATATCATTGTTGGCACGCCAGCAGCTTTCAAATCAGCCATCAAGGCGCCCCTGTCCACGCCTTTGGGAAGCCGAACAGTATACTGAGCCCACACGGAACTAACGTCCGGAATAACCTGGGGAGTTCCCACAAGATCTTCGAGCGCATCGTTATAGCGGTCGGCTAACCGTTGCCGGGCAACGATTTCATCTGGAAATACATTAAGTTTTTCAAGAATAATAGCCGCCTGTATTGTATCGAGACGTGAATTCACACCTATTCGAATATTGTCATATTTTTCGGATCCCTTTCCGTGAACAGCGAGGCTGCGGACTATGCCGGCCAAATTGTCGTCGTTTGTGAAAACAGCGCCTCCGTCTCCATAGCATCCTAGCGGCTTGGCGGGGAAAAAACTTGTGGTTGCAATATCCCCTATGTTTCCGACACGACGTCCCTTGTACATTGCCCCGAAGCTCTGGGCAGCGTCAGCTATGATCCAGAGATCATGCCTGTCAGCTACGGCCTGGATTTCGTCATAATCCGCAGGTTGCCCAAACAAATCGACTGTAATTACGCCTTTTGGTTTCAACCCCAGGTTGAGAGCTTTGCTGATCCCCACTTCCAGGCTGTTGGGATCCATGTTGTAGGTATCGGGCAGGACATCGACAAAAAACGGCGTTGTGCCCAACAAGGCCACTACTTCGGCCGTTGCGGCAAAAGTGAAGCTGGGGACAAAAACGGCCTCTCCTACCGAGACTTTTTTAGCCATCAACGCTAACTGCAAAGCATCGGTCCCGTTGGCGCAGGTGATTACATGTTTTACACCGCAGAACTCGGCCAACTTTTGCTCAAGTTCCTTGACTTCAGGACCCATGATGTATGCGCCGCGGTCGAGGACTCGTTTAATTGCAGCGTCGATCTGAGGCCGGATTCGATCCTGCTGGGCCTTAAGATCAATAAATGGGATGGAAGGGGTCATGTTATCTCTCTGATCTAACAACATTATTTGATTTCTTGGAGGAAATTGTCTTCGGTAACTTCATACCGTCGACCTTCTCTGGGGCAGACCAGGTCATGACCAAGTTTTTCGCCGGCATGGCTCATCCAGCCAATTTGACGGGCCGGGTTACCCGCCATCACCGCATGTGGTTTGACATCTCGGGTTACAACGGCCCCTGCGCCGATAAAACTGTATTCTCCCAGGCGGATACCACATACAATGGTAGCGTTGGCGCCTATAGTAACGCCTTTGCCGACATGTGTCTTCCTGAATTCGTTCTTTCGTTCTACCTCGGCCCTAGGGTTGAACACGTTTGTGAAAACGCAGGATGGTCCACAAAATACGCCATCTTCGAGGATGACTCCTTTATAAAGGCTAACATTGTTTTGAATCTTGCATCGGTCGCCGATTATTGCATCCGGGCCAATCATGGCGTTTTGACCAATGATACAGTTCTTGCCTATTCTGCTACCTTGCAGGATGTGGCTGAAGTGCCAGATCTTTGTGCCTTGTCCAATCTCACATCCTTTATCTACAAAAACTGTTTCGTGTTTGAAATAATTAGGCGATTCTTCTGCAAGTTTAACGGGCTGTCCACTTCGCAGTGATCGGTCTGAAGCGGCCAATACCTGCAATACGGCCAGACCCTCTGTGCCATTGGTTCGCGGTTCCTGGTTTTTCCCTATGCACTCGATGAAATGCAGGCACTCGAGTTTTAAAGGTTCGGCCTGCTCTAACGGGACACGAATTGCCTGAGCTTTTGATGGTGTAGGCATGCCATTTAGCCAGTTGATTTGGTGCGGGTAGACCTGAAGTTTTTCTTCCCATGGGAATCCATCGTCGAACACAGCCATGGCTCTATCACCGACTACAACAAGTTTCTGCTCCTTGAAAGGATGTAGCCATGAAACAAATATGTGCGCCTGAACACCATTGTTGAACACAAGGTGTGTAGTGGTGACATCCTCGATATGCGGGTTAAGGTGACACGCTCCGGTAGCGTAAACAGACTCGGGACTGATACCTACAAGACTCAAGATCATTGAAATATCATGGGGCGCAAAACTCCACAGGATATTCTCCATATCACGGAATTTTCCCAAATTGAGGCGGTTCGAGTAAATATACCGCAATTTACCGAGGTCGCCGCTGCGAACCAAATCCCTGAGTTCAAGAAAAGCTGGGTGATACTGAAGCAAATGACCAACCATGAGCGTCAGTTTTTTGCTCTGAGCCAATTCACATAGGCTTTTCGCGTCTTCAAGGCGTAATGCCAAGGGTTTTTCAACGAAAACATGCTTTCCCGCATGAAGCGTCTTTTCAGCCATTATGGCGTGCTGCGAAGCTGGCGTTGCGATGACAACCCCTTGAATTGCGGAGTCATTTAAAATTTCATCAAATTCTCTAACTGGTACCTGATACTGGCTGGATAATTTCTCGGCTTGTTCACAATTTGAGTCGCACAAGCAGGCCAGGGCTCCGAGTTCACTAAAATTCCTGACCAGGTTCTTTCCCCAGTATCCACAACCGATTACAGCAATGTTTTTCAGACTAGGCATATTGTTGATGGCCTATTTCAGAGATTTGCTGATAAGACTTAATTTCGTCAATTTTCCCGTCCTTCAATACGATGATCCGGTCACAGTCTTTCAGTGTCGTGAGACGGTGGGCGATCATAATTACGGTACGAGCTTGACTAACAACGGTGATTGTGTCCATGAGCAGCGTTTCTGTTTCATTATCGAGAGCAGATGTTGCTTCATCAAAGATCAGCACTTCCGGATTACGATATAAAGCTCGTGCAATTGCAATACGCTGACGTTCTCCCCCGGAAAGACGAATGCCTCGTTCTCCAACTGTGGTTTTTGTGCCTTCGGGAAGCTGCTCAATAAACCGGCTTAACTGGGCATCATTAATTGCCTTATTTATTTGACGTTGATCAATCTCCTCGGGCCTGTCTCCAAAAGCGACATTTGCCTCAATGGTATCATCAAGCAAATAAATCGACTGTGGGACGTAGCCAATAATGCATCGCCACTGATGGCAACCCACTGGAAACCTATCATCAACCTTAACTGACCCCTTGTAAGGCTTTAATAGACCTAGGATAACGTCTACAAGAGTTGATTTCCCAGACCCTGTTTCGCCTATGATACCTATCCTCTCGTTTTTATGAATGATCAAGTTGATGTCATTGAGCGCATCCTTATCAGAATTTATGTAGCGGAAGGATGCATCTGCAATAGTGAGACATTGATTGAATTCGAAGTTGGGCAGGTCAAGACAGCCTTCTTTTTCCGAGACTGTCTGGTATTCATGATGGACGAGTTCAATACTCGGAATAGCGGCTTTGAAATTGTTCATTTGATTTATTATACGATTTAGCCCCGGCATGACCCGAAAACCGGCATAGAGGTATCCGCCCAAAAGTCCCATCATTTGCTGCGACGTTTGATGTTGCAGACACATGTACACAATTGTAACAACAAATAGGCCTACAAAAAGAACCTCTATCATCATACGCGGCATTGCGTTAGTCGCAGACTTAATTGCTTGAACCTTTGACTTGCGCTGAGAATAGAATTGGTATGTTTCTATAAAAGCTTCACGTTTTCCTAACAAAACAATTTCCTTGAATGCCTGAAAAAACTCAAGGAGATTTTGGCTACAAAGCAAATCGGCTGTCTGTAGTTTTGTACCCCATCTATAAAATGATGGCAGTAGCCATCTTGTAATGCCAAACCATAATATACATCCGACAACAAAAACAATCAGGGCCAAGGACGGATTAATCACAATCAACATGCCCACCAAACAGGCAACGATAATACTCTCAGAAACCATGCTAGCCAGTGAGGTTGTTCCCAACAAGAAAAGTCGTTCAGTTTCAACATGGACTACGGTAAACGCAAATGATGAATTTCGGGTTGTATAAAAACCGTAGTCAGAATGAGCATAACGATTTAGCAATTTCCCTTTAAAAAGATAATGCATGTTATGAATGGTAACGTTTTGATAAAGAACTTCTACCATTGCAAGGAGATTCTTTATAAGGAACACAAAGCCGCAAGAAATCGAGACAAGAATTATGATTTGATCCGGTTCCAAATGCCAATCTAAGTCGGCTAACTTAAGGAATTTTAAACCAGTTTCCGGTTGATTGATAACCTGAGCGAGAATAACGAGGGTTGCCGCTGTGACAAGTTCGAGCATAGATGTAACAATGGCAAATCCAACAATTATTCCCCATTGGAGTTTATCCTTCTTGGTCATTAAATCAAGGATTTTCATTACGTTCGACAAGATTGAGGGGCTTGGCATCTCTATCTAACTTGTTCCCGATATCAAAGTCCTACGTACTCGCCCATTTCATCCCTTCTGGACTGTATAGGGTTCTTGACTGGCCACCATATACCGAACGCTGGATCGTCCCAACGATAGGTAAATTGAGTCTCTGGATCATAATATTCTGATTGTTTGTAATGGAACATGGCGTAATTGCTAAGCACCAGGTGGCCATTGCCATACATTGGGGGAATAAGAACCTGCTTTTTCAGCTTTTCTGATAAGAGAAACGATTCCCACTTACCGAAAGCTGGCGAAGCAGAATCGCAATTCACTACAACCAGATAGAATTTTCCCACTGGACAGGATATCAGTTTCCAGGTCTTAGCGTCGCCGTGGAGGCCCCTGAGAACATGCCTTTCCGATATGGAGTAGTCGTCCTGGACAAACTTTACGTCAATACCTGCATCAAAATAAATCTTTTCATTATAGGTTTCAACGTATTCCCCGCGGTGATCTTCAAAACAGTCCAAGAGTGTGATTTCAAGAACGTCTATCAAGGTAGTTTCTTTGACTCGAATCATGATTTAATGTCCTTCGATTTCCCAATTGCAATACAAGTAGGCCCCAAAAAGCCTCATAGATAATGTTTATCTGACTTCGCCAGGCATTCCGTCCGCTGGATCGCCCTAAAGGAGAGACGATGAATAGCTAAAGCCACTCGGCTCCAACGAAGTTTCTCACCCGTGCTCGGGGTTGCCTAGCCGTCCAGTAATCGTTCGCGAGCGAGAGTCCGCACCAAGGCCCATGCAGCCTTAATTTTAGGCACCTTGACATCGCCACCGATGCGTGCGTGTTCAACGCCAGGGATCTCTACGACTCTTAGGCCGCGCTTGATGGCCCTGAGGAGTAGGATCTGCCCCCAAGTGCGCTCTTTATTGTCGATACCGAGTGCCTCAATTAGCGACCGGCGGAACCCCAAGTAGGTGTAAAGAAAATCCGTGAACCGGTAAGGGAACATCAGGTTCGCCAATACGGTGAAAATTCTGTTCCCGGTGGCGGTAAAAAAGTTGTCGTCCAGGCTCTTAGTTCCGTTCATGTACCGCGACACATTTACCACGTCTACGCCCTGCCTAATTTGCTCTGTGATTAGCGGGATCTGGTCGGGTTCGAAACTACCGTCTGGAGCGTAGATGACAATGATGTCGCTACGCACCTTTCGAACTGCCTCGTTCAGGGCGGCGCCCACCCCCTTTTCGGACTGGACAAAAATGGGATAACCGTTTGCGTGGCAATATTCAATAGTTCCGTCATTGGAACCACCATCCACCACTATCAGCTCATCATACCATTCCTTTTTAATCTTTGGCATCATGGCACGCATGCCGTCAATTTCGTTAATCTCAAAAACTATAACTGAAACCGTCACAATGTTCTCTCCTTAGCGAATGAAAAAACTAAACGTGTCCTGCTTTGGATCTGCCTCCTCGTCATGCGGAGCATTTGTCCAGTTGATATTTCTGATCCCGCGAATAATAGATGATCTGACTGCCGAGATTTTCGAAAAAAAACGGCACTTCGAGTAGATCGCAAAGAGCCTTTTTGACTTGGGGTTGATGCTCCGGCTTGACGAAGAAAATCATAAAACCGCCGTTTCCGGCACCGCAAAGCTTGCCGCCTATAGCTCCGGACTTGCGCCCGGTCTCATAAATAGCATCGATCTGATCATTGGATATGAGTTTGGTCAAACTGCGCTTTATCATCCATTGTTCGTGAAGCAACCGTCCGAAATCTTCTATTGGTTTAATATTGTTTACGATAATCTTGTGGGCCTCGTCCACAAGTTCCATCATTTCGGTCAGTTCGATTTTCTTGTCGAGTGTCTTTTTGATCTGTTCCCTGGCAACCTCATGGGCATTGCGAGAAAAGCCCGTGAAGAAAAGCAGCAAATGATCTTGTAAACTGCTGTAGCGCTCCTCGCTCATAACCAACGCCGATACACGGATCTCCTGAGGGCCGCCGAAGTCGATACGGTTTAGCCCACCGAAGGCTGCAGCAGTTTGATCCTGTGAACCCACGGCTTCACCGATCATTTCCTGCTCGATACGAATAGCGTTTCGGGCCAGTTCACGCTTAGTCGGCATATAATCCTTAAGAGTATAGAGAGCGTGTAGCAGACAAACGGTAAATGTGGAGCTTGACCCCAAACCGGATTGAGCAGGAAGGTCGGCTGTGTGGATCATTTCTATGCCGTGACGGTAATCCAGAAAACGCAGACATTCGCGTACAGAGTTGTGCTTGATTTCCTCAATCGTGGTACACTCTTCCTTGAAGTAGTATCGAATCCTATAGTTGAAATCGAAAAATGGGGGCAGATTTCTGCATGTAACATAGCAATATTTGTCTATTGTGGTATTGACAACTGCACCGCCGTGTTCATTATACCAAACAGGATAGTCTGTTCCTCCACCGAAGAAAGAAATGCGAAACGGTGTTCTGCATACTAGCATTACTGCTTCCTTCCTAATGTCTAAGTTCGTTTGTTTTGACGAGATTACCGAATTTTTGATTCCACCAATTGCTGAAAAGCTCATCGCTGGAGTGTTCGGCGAGATGTTATCAGGATCCAAATATTGTTGATAAGCTGCGCTGGAATCCGGCCAGTGTAGTCCATTCCTTAGTAAAAAATAGCTTGATCATTGGTTAGGCCGTCTTCCCCAAATTCTTGGGCTTCCACACTACGTGGGAAAGAGGGTCATCGTTCATGTTCCCGAACCGGAAGTGATGGACATTGAGTATTTCTATGCGCCCTTCGGCTTCAAGCGCCAGTAGTCTTGTTAGATAACCCTCTAGATAGTTGCGGCGCCGGTGGTAAGCGAGTGCAATTGTGTCAGAGAGATCTTCCTCATCATACAATTCGTGAAGGCACTCCACGTTGAGCACCAATGCTGGTTTCCTCTCAAGCAGGAACTCAATGAATTTGACGTGATTACTGTGAACCTGTTCCAACGCTCCGAAGGTGTACACTCCTGTTCCTGGGTTCAGTCGTACCAAAGGATCGGGGTCCAGG
>JAZDKD010000324.1:0-2021 GCA_043803345.1 Pseudomonadota bacterium | reverse complement strand
GGTATTTTGAAGTTGGTGAAGCCCTTCCTGATGATTCGTTCAGACCAATGGGTTTGCTTCTGATCAATCGGCCTGTTCTTCCTGTCGCTGAGACAGATGGTCGTGGCGAAATTGTTCTTGATTTTGGGACGAGTAACTCGGCTGTCCTTTTTTATCGACATGGAGTCAACCGACAGTTCATTAAGTCGGGAGTCCGTGAAATTGAGGCTTTGTCTTCAGCCTATTTTTTAACTTATAAAGAAACTGAGTTTAACAATCTATTGCGAGCTGTTGCGATTCTATCGCCTTGGAATCTTGAACATAACCCACAGCCATTTCTGCCGTCGCTCCTCGCGGATCCCGACAGGCTGTACCTTGGTTCCTGCGCTTGCATCCCTTCGCGGGAACATGGTCTAAGTCTCTTAACCGGCCCCCAGTCACGGGTCAAAAGTGGACTAAAGTGGAAAGACTGGACAGCCCCGGGTATTGTGGAGCGGATTGAATTTCTTGTCGAATTACTTCTTTTACCGGCATTCTGGGAACTCCGTGTACAGGGATGTTCTTCCTCTCGTCTCACGGCCGCTTATCCATTGGCCTTTGACGACTACCAAAGGAGTACATATAAGGAGATCCTTGGTAAGGTGACACATACTCTTACTCAGAGGACAGAGCTACATGTGGTTGGTGAGGGTGAGGGGAAGGAGCCTATTTTCCTAATAAGTGAGTCAGCTGCAGGGGCGGCTTTACTTCCAAAGACACAAGCTACCCATGAGGTGGCGCTTGATATGGGTGGAGGGACTACAGATATGGCAGTACAAGTGGGCGCTTCAGGGAAAGATGCGACTGGGCAAGATATGGGGGCGATCATAGCAGCTGATTCTATAGAATATGCTGGAAGGGATTTCCTGCGAGCTGTCATTACTGCTTACGGGCCTGATCTGCTTCGGAAAGTCCTTACCCACAGTCCGTTAGATTTACTTCCGAAGCAAATTAGTCCTCCTGATCCGAGACACTTTGAGGGAGAGCCCGGCCTGCTCGCTGATGCATACGTAGACTGTCTCGAAGCTGTGCTCCACCGGCATGGTGCACAAGGACTTCAGAGTCTCTTAAAACATGTTCCTGAAGGACTGACAGCCGCGGAGATGAAGCTAAGGCAAACAGATGTGAAAATAAGATGGGAAGCGCTTCTTGGGGGATTCCTGTTTTACGTTCGACGCGTTGTCGAAGCCTGCCTCTCAAATATACCGGCTGGCAGACTTCAGGAGGTTCAATTTAATCTCCTTGGCCAAGGGTGGGAACTTCTGCGCGTCCTCGGGCCAGATTTCAAACAGCCGGTTAACGTTGTGCTTGAACCTTGCCTTTGTGTTATAGGTTCCGAGATTGCTCGCTCCTGCGGCTCCAATTTATCATGTAAGGTTTTTCCGATGCCATCGATTCAAAACCCCAAGACTGCAGTGGTTGAGGGGGGGGATAAAATACGACAATCTCAAGGTGACATTTTGGGTGAAAAAGGTGAGATAAAAGGGGCACTCTTTGATCTTTTGGCTGCAAATACTCGCAAAACATTTGTTGGAATGGACATTTATGACGAGCAAGGGAAGGCCACGATTAGGTGGAATGCTAGGATAGAAACTTCAACCTGCAGACCTAACTGGCCGGGGGATCCAGGCTATGGAAAGCTCATCGACGAATTGTTTGAATTCATCAAGGCCATCTTCTCGCGCCCCGACGTTCCATTCAAAACAGTGACACTTATAAAGGAGAGGCTTTTTAATTCTGAAGCTTATCGCCAACAATATTCAACCCACGACGTTCGGAAGCACCTAATTTCCAGAGGTCAAGATGACCTAAATAGAAAGACGTGGCTTCCCCGCAATCCAATTCCTGTTAGGAGTCTTTTGGCGGGTTTCTTAGTCTCCGTATGGCGGCCTGTATGGGCCTCAACAAAACTTTAGACAACCATTAGTGCCGTTTTGTCTAGAATCAAAACGCTTAAATGGTAACTCGAGAATTACATTCGTTGGATCCCTAAAAGAGAATTT
>JAZDKD010000323.1:0-3219 GCA_043803345.1 Pseudomonadota bacterium | reverse complement strand
CGCGGGCAAGATTCAGGCGATTTGAAAATCCGGGTAGCAGCGCCAGTCCTAATCTCACAAAAATGGACTCCATCATCTTGTCAAGGAACACCAACTGGGAGACCCTTCCAACCAGAGCTTGCGCATATGTCGGGTAAGCGTGGGTTACAGAATGAAATCGACCTATAGGTTTGTTCATGGCTTTCAAAACCTGAACTTCATGGATTACTTCCGCTGCGGCTTCCCCTAGGATATGGGCTCCAACAATTCGACCACTTTTATCACACAAGAATTTGGCCATCCCTTCAGTGTGTCCGTCTATTAGGGCTCTACGCATATTTGAGTAACCGAACCGATAGGTTCTTAGCTTGTGACCGTATTTTTTCAAAGCGCTTTCTTCAGTCAAGCCGATGAAAGCCAGAGTTGGTTCGGTGAATATCACATAAACGTTGTTATTATAGTTCACGGTTTGCTTGATAGGAGAGAATGCGTTTGACGCTGCTATTATGCCTTGGTACTCGGCCATGGATGCCAATTGATAGGGGCCGATTATATCGCCGCAGGCGTAAATGTTCGGCGCCTTTGTTTGCAGTTTACTATTCGCTACAATACCTCTTGAGTTGAAATCGACACCGGCCTTTTCCAGTGCAAGATCTTCCAGATCAGGTTTTCTGCCAATAGCCACCAGAACCTTGTCAGCCTCAATTTCCCCGACGTCCTTGGTGGTCCGCTCGAATTTCAAAATTGCTTTGTCATGGTTACGGGAAAGGCCAATTGCTTTTGTTCCTCTAAGAATCTTTACACCGTTAGCTTCCAGAGAGAGCACCAGAAACCTTGTCACTTCGGCGTCAGCCATAGGCAAAAGCCTTGATCCCATTTCAACCACAGTCGTTTCCACCCCGAGCCCGCTAAAAGCCGAGGCATACTCCAAACCGTCAACGCCTCCACCCAAGATGATGATTGACTTTGGCAAGTCCTCAAGTTCGTAAAGATTTTCATTTGTCAGGTAGTCGATGTCCTGAAGCCCTTTGATCGGAGGAACCAAAGGACAGGTGCCCGAAGCTATGATGATCTTTTCGGCGGAAATTACTTTGCCGTCGACTTCTATCCTGTGCCTATCCACGAAAGAAGCGGTTCCTAGCAATACATTTATTCCAATTCGCTCAAATGTTTCCGGTAGGTCTTTTTCATAGGCTTTTTGAACTATAGAGCGAATGTGAGGCATCACCCTTTTGCCGTCGACTTCCGGGGCGGGACCCGAGAAAATGCCCAGCCTGTTAAAATGAGCGACATCTCTATTCACGTGAGCCAGCCTGATCAGGGATTTGCTAGGTATACATGTGAAATTTGTACAGTTGCCGCCGACCTTCTTTTTCTCAATCACAGCCACTTTCTTGCCAATACCGTTAGCTGTAACAGCTGCGACAAATCCGGCGATACCCGCTCCTATCACCAGCAAATCATAGTCATGAGACTTTGGCATTTTCTATTGTCACTCCGGATAGAAATTTAAAGATTAAAATGAGCGGCAAGGCGCCGGGCTTTTTTATTTATCTTCCTTCCAATCATCTTCGTCAGGACGAATGGCACACTTGTCAAAAGCGCAGGAACATTTTTTGAAGTAAACAATTTTATTGAAAATAGTTTTCTCATGATAGTGATCAATTGCCTTGGCGTGTAAAAATTACGGGTTATTTTGTGACTTATCCGTTTGAGCCCTGGACGACCAACGCCTTCCCTGTATACTATTCTGTCATCTCCTACATAATACCCCGGAGTAGATTCCACCAATTCCCTTAAAGGCGAATATCTGTCAACTCGTAATTTCTGATAAGTTATCGAGTCAAGACCTAATTCTCTTGCAAATACCGGAATCTTCATCATCTCTTCATCTGTCTCCGTCACATTCCCGTAGATGAAATAGCCGTGGTAATAAAATGGGTGTTTTCTGAACTCCTCAAACGCTTTTCTCAACTTACACGTGTCAAAGCCCTTGTTTAATTGTTCAAGTATTCTGTCAGTAGGCGATTCAATACCCAGGAGAAATATTTTTATCCCTGCCTTGGTGGCGGCTTCCAGTACATCAGGTCGTTCAAAAATTTCAATACGAGCCTGAACCAGAAATCTTTTTTTGCTGCCTTTCTCTATTAACCTTTCGCAAATTTCTTTTGCCCTATTCGGATTCACAAAAAAATTCTCATCGGCTATTAGGACAATTCCCGCGTCAAGTTGATCAAGCTCCTTCATGACGGCGTCAACAGATCGAACTGAATAGCGACGTTTCTGTGTCCAGGGATTGAGGCTAAACGTGCAGAATTTACAATTATAAGGACAGCCTCTAGACGTTAGAATCATGTCAAAGGATTCGACTGGAAGCGCATATCCAGCCACGTTCATGTTATAATCCTGATGCCGACGCTTTCTGTCGGGAGGGGCGTAATGATCTATGTCGCCTAGAACCCTGTTGGTGTTGTGAACAACCTCAGATCCCTGTCTAAAAGATATGCCCGCGATATCTTTCAGGGGAACGCCCTGAGCTATTTCACCGATGGCGTCCTCTCCTTCTCCTCTGACAAGAATATCAACTCCTGGACAGAGTTCGAAAATTTCCTCCACACTGTCCGTGGCCTGTTGTCCGCCAATCACAGTGGTAATGTGTCTCGGCAAACTGTTTACAAGTTCACAGACTTCCTTGAAGTGATATTCCCAATTTATGCTAATGCATAGCAGGTCCACTTTCTCATCTATAAAGTGAACAAGTTTCTTGATGTCTCTGAGTGGGCCGGGAAGACGTAGATCCAAGAATGTGATCTCTTGGACGTAAGGCTTTAAAGCCGCCACGATATACTCTAGGCCGATAGGAGGGAAAATCGCTAATCCTAAAGATCCTGCATGGCTGTCACTCAAATAAGGGTGGATACACATTGCGTGTTTATAGATTGTATTCAATATGTTGTTACCTTTTATCAACTCAAATCTTTTTAGACATGTTACAATTTATTTTGGAGGCTGTTCTAATGATTTATATTAGTATATTACCTAATGCCCGACGCATATTTTACTATGTCGAATGTCACTTTTGTGATTTCAAGAATTTCTTCGAACGGAATAGGCGATTGTTCCCGACTTCCAATGGCATTTAAGAATCTTTTTATGGATTCTTTGTGACCTTTATCCTGTCTCCAAAGGTTCATCTTTTTGAATCCAGGCCAATCATATCCCTTAAGGGTCTGAAAATTA
>JAZDKD010000322.1:0-2013 GCA_043803345.1 Pseudomonadota bacterium | reverse complement strand
AGAAGTAAAAATCACATCAACAGTTAGGTATCAACCTTCAGAACGTGATACGGAGCTCCTAACCAAATGGAAATCTCGTTTTAAGCGTGCAAAGGAGTTTCGTGAGCCATATCAGGCTAAGTGGCTACGGATGTATCGTCTCTACCGAGCGTACCAACACAAACAAAACTATGCGTACAACACTCGTTTAATGCCTCCTATTGCCTTTGAAATTGTGAAGACTGTAGTTTCACGCCTCGCTACAGCCAAACGAAAGACGCGCGTCATTCCCAGAGATAAAACTGATATTGAATCAACGGCTCTGGGATCTTGGGGTGACTTGGTTAATTATGACTTTGACATCATTGAACTAGCCAAAAAACTTCCAAACTGGATTGAATCTTCAGTTTTGTATGGTAATGGAATTGTAAAGCTGGCCTGGAAAATGGTTAATCGAAAAAGATCCGGCGGAGCAGTTAAAACAATCTACGACGACCCTACGATGATTCTATGTGACTTGTGGGACTTTCTTCCAGCTCCGGAAACGGAAGACTTGCAGGAAGGATGTCCGTGGCTTATTCATAGAATCACTAAAGCAAAAGAAAAAATCTCCAAGGAGGAAGAAAATCGAGGCGATAACAAGATATATAAAAATCTTGAGTTTTGTGAGCCGAAGATAGTTGAAGACTGGAAGAAAGAACGCTACGAAATCAATACCAAAAAGATGTCTCAAATTGATGGTGATATCAGAAAAGCCGAGACTGGCGAACAAAAAGTACTACCAGTCAAAAACGACCAGGAAAAGCAGCTTGAACTTTGGGAATGTTGGGATTATGAAGAAGATCAACTGATAGTTATTGCCAATGGTGAGGTGGTCATCAGGGATGATGAGAATCCTTATCTTGACGTTAACAACGGCCACATTTTTGTAGACCTTCCTGACATGTCGCTTCTCTGGGAGTTTTGGGCAACCGGTCATGTTGAGCCAGTTGAGAGCACTATTATGGAAATCGCCGACCTTCGCAATCAAAGAATGGACGACGTGATCTTAATGCTCGATCCAGTGGTTAAGATCCGCAAGGATACTGGTATTACCAAGAATGACATCATTTTTTCACCGGGTGCAGTTTGGGAACTCAGAAAAATGGACGATGTAGTGATTGAGCGACCGCCGGATATCAGCCTCATGGGAGTTAATGAGGACAGGCTATTGAGAGATGAAATTTCCAGAACACTTGCTCTTGGTGAATATTTGCAGGGATTACCACAGTCCTCAAGTGAACCCCTTGGAAAAGTGGCCATGTTGTTGGGGCAAAGCAATCTCAGGCTGAGTATGAATGCCCAGAATATCTCTAACGCTCTCACTGTTGTCGCAAACATCCTTATTCAGTTAAACCGTGAATTTATTGGGGAAGACAAACTATATCGAATCGTTGGAAATAACGTTGACTTTAAAGAGTTCAGATCCGAAGAAAAGAAAGTACAGGTTGATGCTATTGTCGAAGTAGAACCGGTAATTCCACCAGACAAACAAGCTCGCCTCAATCAGATACTGCTTTTATATGACAAACTCATCGCCCAGGACAAACCCGACCCCAATAGCCCAGAGGATGTAAAACACTGGTTGATTCGCAAACGAGCTCTTCAGAAGATGATGCTGGATGAACTAGATCTGGATCAATACGTTGATATCCTACTTGGTCCTGAACTGACACAAAAACAAGAAGAAACCGTTGAAACACCATCAAATGAGGGGCCAGTAACCCCTGTAGCGCCATTGGAGGACAGTTTGCCACCTCAACCAATAAATCCACCACCTGTAGCAAACAGCAACAAAATTCGGGCACTTATCAATAAAGTGCCCATATTAGGCAAGTTACTGGGAGCCTCACAGTGAATGGGTATAGAATAGTGACGAGTAATACTTATTCGCTATGTTGAATATGAATGAATCTTTTTTGGAAAAAGAGGCAGGGATATATAAAGCCTTGGCACACCCTGTGCGACTAGAAATACTTAAACTGTTAATCCCTA
>JAZDKD010000321.1:0-5979 GCA_043803345.1 Pseudomonadota bacterium | reverse complement strand
CGGATCTTGAAATATTCGGCCATGCTATTTCTCATGACCTGAGAGGCCCGATAATTACTATTAAGGGGCTACTGCGATGGATCGAAAAAGATGCTAAAAC
Source organism: Pseudomonadota bacterium (assembly GCA_043803345.1). Lineage (GTDB taxonomy): Bacteria > Desulfobacterota > Desulfomonilia > Desulfomonilales > Desulfomonilaceae > CAJBEZ01. Next base: position 5,879 of record JAZDKD010000321.1, on the reverse strand, counting down.
CGGACAGTTTGAAAGACTTAACAAAAATATAGCTACTGTCTTTCGATCTGCGGACAGGATGGAAGAACTCATCACTGACCTTTTGAAACTGTCCCGAATAGCGACAATAGAAGACGAAACACAGGAGTTGTCTTTTGGAGAAATAGCCGAGGAAGCCTCCGATTTGCTGTCGACAAGGATATCACAGACTAATGTTCAGCTTGAAATCCAACAGGACCTTCCAGTTGTCAAATTCTGCCGTAGTAAACTCTTGACTGTAATTCAGAACTTGCTCGAAAACGCCGTAAAGTACATGGGGGATCAAACTCAACCACATGTCACGGTTGGCCACCGCGAGGAAGGCGGTAGTCACGTGTTCTTTGTGGAAGACAATGGCATGGGAATCAAAGAGGAAGATCAAGAGAAGATTTTCCATTTATTTGTTAAACTTGATGAAAAAACCGAAGGTTCCGGGATAGGACTGGCCATGCTTAAACGGATCCTGGACGGGAGTCGGGGGCGTATATGGGTCGAATCTGAGGGGCTTGGCCAGGGCTCGCGGTTTTGTTTCACTCTGTCTGATGAGGGGAACAGATGCTCAGGCTGATGTTTTTTTTTAGGAATCCGCGTCTTGAATACATAACGTGATTAGGGCGCTATCATTTCTATCACTCGGGCTTCATAAAATTCTCTCCACCCACAGGACTCATAGTTATTCATATTTGCAAACAACAGTTTTGACATTTTCATTCGAGTCTTCTGCTGGTTGATATCATTAGATTTTTCAGGGTGTGGAGTTATAATATCTTGACAAATTCCGTCCATGTCCGTTACAAGCAATTAATGACGTACTGGTCAGTCATTATAAAACTGACTGCACTAATGCGATTTTATACCCTGGAGCAATCATGGACGCTTCACTTAGTAACTCGATCAACAATGTCGTTCGCAATACAAAAGCCCACCGAGACGCATTCGCTGTCCCTGAACTAATCAAAATATTCGAAAAACATCTCCACGAGATTCCAGATGATGAAGGCGCCAGGGCCGATGCAACGTTGAACTTTGTGGATATTGCGGCAAGAGCCCTCGCTGCGTCTCCGATTTATTCAGACACTCTCATGCGGGAATTTTACCGGTCCGCTATAGACGCCGCCGAAGCTGCCGGGGTCACCAGACCTCTTATACTTGAAGACCTTCTGTTCCAAAGCCTCAGGAGATCTACAGAAGGAGAAACCTCGAAAAGGAAAAAACAGAAAGACGTTAGACGAAGAATACTGCACGCCGCTTTAACAGAATTTTCCGATAAGGGTTTCCACGCCTCAACCATAGACTCCATCGCCGACAGGGCCGACATAGCAAAGGGCACCGTGTACCGTTATTTCAAAACAAAAGAAAGCATCTTTACTGCCCTTAAGGAAGACACCATGTCAGAATTCGTGGAGCTTGCGCGAAGAGATTTGAGCATTGAGGAAGACGTTTTGAAGATTATAGAAAGCATTATCAAAATGTATTTAAGTTTTTTTGAACAAAATTCTTCTTTTTTCAAAGTAATTATTCAAGAACACAAAGATTTTGGGAGAGAATTCTCTGAGAAATTCATCCATGAACTGATACTCGCCCTACCAGGACTCAAACGCCGATGCTGGAAAGCTTCAAGGGCCGGTAGTCTCAAGCAAATGAATTACTTCACGGTGTTTTATGGAATCATCGGGTTCCTTAACGGAATTATACAGAAGTGGCTCATGGAAGGGGCCGAAAACTCTCTACTAGATGAGGTGGATACGGTTAGAGAAGTTCTGTTTTACGGTTTCGCCACAACTCCCAATGAAATTTCCAAAACGAATTCTCTAAAGGTGATCTCATGAATACATTAGACAGGTTCAATCTGAGAATACCCATAATTTTCGTTAATCCGTACTACAACGTCAGTTTTGATCTAATTGCCAACGTTTACCAGCATGGGTCCATCGGAATAATTGACCATGTTACTGCGGGTCAGTCACGAATATCTCCGGACGGGAAAACACCTTATGGCGTTCGCTGTCATATATCCGATCCTATGATCAAGGCGGGTAACGATTTGGTGAAGCTGGCTATAATCCCCGTTGAGGATTCAGCCGCTCTTGGAAAAACCGACGATGGAGAATTACTGGGGGCGCCATTCCCTGCAATGGTGGAGGTGGCAAATCTCGAGGATCTCAAACATGCGGAGAGAGTGGGAGCGAGTGGTGTAATAGTCAAGGGAGCGGAATGCGGTGGTTGGGCCAGTAAAACTCACGGTTTTGTTCTCCTGCAACAGATCCTGCAATCATCTCGAATACCGGTCTTCCTTCAGGGCGGCATTGGACCATGCACTGCGGCTGGGGCAATAAGAGCAGGAGCTTCAGGGATTGTCATTGATTATCACCTTTTGTTGACAGCCGAATCGGCCCTGGATGAAGAAACAAAAAATCTTCTCGGTAATTTGGATATACCCAGCTCCGTGTGCCTCAACCATGTCGCCGGTATTCCCTTCAGGGCATATTCTAGAATCGGAACAAAAAAGATCCGGAAACTCAAAAAAATTCAAGAATCAATGACTTCGGAGATATCTGACAATTATCGGAATATCATCGCTGATTCAATCGGTTATCCCTCCCCTAAGCCCGATATGGATGATTCCGTATTTCCGTTTTCCGAAGATCTTGTTGTCAACAGTGAATTTCTGAAGAAAATCCGGTCCGCTTCCGAGGTTATTTCCTTGTTTGTTGAGGCAATGCGACCTCGAAACATCGAGTGGCCTTTTGCAGAAGGATCAATCATCTGCGGTGAACATGGATCAAAATACCCTGTTGTTCAGGGTCCGATGGCTCATGTTAGCGACAATTCAGACTTTCTGAAATCGGTAAGTGAGGGTGGAGGACTCCCTTTCCTCGCTCTTGGCAACATGCCGCGTCCAATAGCTGAGGAAGCCATGAGTCAGGCCGGTGAGGAACTGGGACAATCTTTCGGAGTAGGATTAATAGGGCTTGAAGTTAACCGTAGTCGCTATGAGGCGCATCTTGAAATCATGAAAGCCAATCCACCCAAATTCGCTATCCTCGCAGCGGGCGGGCCGGACTTAGCTTTGACCATCGAAAAGATGGGATCGTACTGCTACTTGCACTGCCCATCTCCGGGTGTTTTACGAGAGGCATTGAAATCAGGACTAAGGCGATTCGTTTTTGAAGGAGGGGAATCTGGAGGACACATAGCAAGTCTCACCAGCCTTAATCTTTGGAACGCCAACTTAAATCTACTGGAAAAGGCTCATAAAGAAGGGCTGGATCTGAAGGATGTTCGAGTGCTTTTCGCCGGTGGGATCGGTTCACCCATAGGTGTGGCTTTCATAGCTGGAATGGCGGCCCAACTTGTTGAAAAAGGATTAAAAATTGGCATTCAGATGGGCACTGCGTACCTGTCAACCGGTGAAGCGGTCAAATGCGGAGCGATAACCGAGCGATACCAGAGATTGACACTGGAATCGAATGACACTTTAGTTATCGGCCGAACGGTAAACACCATGGCCAGAGCCGCCTGTTCCACGATGGCGAAAACTTTGATCAAGAAGGAGCATGAGCGACTTAGGGCGGGGATATCCTTAAACGAGCGCAAGGAACTTTATGAACGGGATAACCTTGGAGCTCTTCGTCTGGCGTCAAAGGGTTGCGCAATTGATCCGGAAACATCTCAATCTGATTGCCCCCGGTTTTGCCAACTGAGCCCAGACGAACAGTTTGAAAAAGGTCTTTATCTCTTAGGGCAGGCGGCATCTCTACTAAATGAGCCGACCACCATCGAAAAACTTCACTCTGACCTTGTCCACGGAGGACGCGCAGTGTTCGAAAAAACATTTGAAATAACCAAGTTCGCCAAACCCGCTGGCCCTTTACCGTCAGAATGTTCGGTAGAGGACCTCAAGACGGATTACGAAGGATCATGCGCCACATCAGGAAATTCTGACTCAAGCACGCATCCAGGCTTGGAATTCGATTCGGAAAAAGAACCGATAGCGATTGTAGGGATAGGGCTCCGGCTACCGGGGTCAGATTCCGCATACAAATTCTGGCGACAAATCATGGATCGACGAAGTGGAATAATTTCTGCGCCTACCGAAAGATGGGGTGACATAGACATGTATTATCATCCGGATCCCAAAATTCCGGATAAAACTTATTCCAAAATTGGTGGTTTCATCGAGGATTTCGATTTTGACCCTCTCAAATACCGAATTCCCCCTACTGTGGCCCAGAAAATGGACAGGACTCAGAAAATGGCGGTCGCCTGTGTCGCGGACGCGCTGGCCGACGCTGGCCTCACTCCGGAAGACCTGAAGGGAAAAACAGTTGGAATAGTTATTGGCAACAGTATGGGTGGTGAAACTACAGATCTTTACGCTGAACGAATCGGATTCCCACGAACATTGGCTAAGATTCGACAATCGCTATCCGCAGCAAATGTTGATGAAACTACTATAGACAAAATTGCTGACGATTTTCGTGACCGTTTCCTGAAGGGGCTTCCTGAAATAACTGAGGATTCTTTGCCCGGAGAACTGGCAAATGTGATTTCCGGCAGAGTGGCAAATGTTTTCAATCTGGAAGGACCAAATTTTACCGTAGACGCGGCGTGCGCATCGTCCATGGCAGCTATTATGAATGCTGTTTCCGGACTTCGATCACGCGCGATGGACTATGCGATAGCCGGCGGGGTAGACGCTTCTATGCAGCCGTCTTCGTTTGTGAAGTTTTGCAAAATAGGGGCTCTCTCTGCAGACGGGAGCCGGCCATTCGACGAGTCGGCTAATGGTTTTGTGATGGGCGAAGGAGCAGGGATAATTTTAATGAGGCGCCTTTCCGACGCTGTAGCCAATGGAGACAGGGTTTATGCGGTAGTATTGGATGTAGGGTCGTCCTCCGACGGACGAGGCAAGGGCATTACAGCGCCTAACCCAGCCGGCCAGGAACGGGCTATCCGAGCCTGCATGGATAGCGCTGGTGTCGCCCCTTCAAGTATAGGGCTTGTAGAGGCTCACGGTACGTCTACAGCCGTTGGAGACAAAACCGAATTGATGATGCTAGATTCGTTTTTTAGGCAAGAAGGAGTCAAACCCGGTTCAGTGGGAATTGGATCTGTGAAATCCCAGATCGGGCATCTAAAAGCCGCCTCAGGAGCGGCTGGAATGATAAAAGCGATTCTCAGTCTGCACCACCGGACATTGCCTCCAACCGCAAACATCCAACATCCGAATCCCTGCATCGACTGGGAATCCTCACCGCTGACTCTCCTTACAGAAGCCAGGCCCTGGAAGACTGTTAACGGGACCCCCCGACGGGCCGGGGTAAGCGCCTTTGGATTTGGAGGAACCAACTTTCATGTGATCCTTCAAGAGTATTCTCCTGAGCTTAGGCTTGTGACTTCGAGTAAAATATCGGCTGTGCCGGAAGTAAAATTCGCACAGCCTGATTGGCCCAGGCCGGAAAAATTTGACACAAAAGGATCGGTCTGGGTTGTAGGCGCAGACAATATGGCGGATCTGACAACCAAAATAGCGACAACTTTAAAAACTATCACGCCGTTAAATCACAAAATTCTGTCCCAGACTCACAGAAACGAATGTTTAAACTTTGATTTGAGAGTTGGCTTCGCATCCTCGGACGTCGAAACAACTTCCAAGAAAATGGAATTTATACTTGAAGCTTTGCAAGAACCTTCAAAGATAGCTTTCCTCAATACTAGAGGAGTGTATTTCTCCGATGGCAAGACAAAAAGAAACTCGCCCGGGGCGGCGTTCATTTTTCCTGGCCAGGGATCTCAATACCCATACATGCTAAGGGATTTGTGTGAAAGGTTCCCAATAGTGGCGGAAACGTTTCGGG
>JAZDKD010000320.1:0-10723 GCA_043803345.1 Pseudomonadota bacterium | reverse complement strand
TACCGCTGCGACAGCGGTCAGGTTCTCTTCAAGGGAAAAGATGTAACCGGTTTAAGTCCTGACCGGATGGTTGGACTGGGGATGGCCAGATCTTTCCAGGTCACAAAGATATTCCCGAAACTTACGGTCTTTGAGAATGTTCAAGCTGCTGCCATCCTTAACCAGGGGAAAGGACTCAATCTATTCTCGTGGGCCGGAAAACTGGCACAAACTGAGACACAAGCTGTGCTATCTCAGGTAGATCTTCTCGGCAAAGCTGACGAATTGGCCGGAGTTCTGTCGGCTGGTGACATGAAGCGTCTGGAAGTTGGGATAGTCCTTGCTACCCGACCGGATCTGATCCTTCTTGATGAACCCACCTGCGGCATGTCGCCCAACGAAACCGGCAGCACCTTTGATTTAATCCAGAAGCTTAATCGCGACACCAAGGTGACTGTTTTGTTTACTGAGCACAAGATGGATATGATCTTTGCGGTGTCTTCTCATATCACTGTAATGAACTTTGGGAGCGTTATAGCTTCTGGTTCTCCTGAACAGATCCGAAACGACAAAAGGGTCCGTAATATATATCTGGGCGAGGGTTGATGTTTCTGGAAGTAAACAATATCAACACGTATTATGGTATTTTCCACGCCATTTTTGACGTTTCTCTGCATCTTGAAAAAGGTGAGGTGGTGTGTCTTCTCGGAAGAAACGGGGCTGGGAAAACCACCACGCTAAGCAGCATAGTAGGCTTGAATCAGCCGAGGTCAGGCAGCGTAAAGTTCAAAGGCGAAGAACTCAAAGGCAAGAAAACGTTCGAGATAGCCAGAATGGGCATGGGGTTCGTCCCGGAAAACCGATTGATTTTTAGCGAACTGACCGTCAAGGACAATCTGGAACTCGGCTGTCGCAAGAAAAATTCAAGACAGGTGTCCGAAGCGCTGGACAAGGTCTATTTTCTGTTCCCCAGACTCAAGGAACTGTCCCATCGAATCGGCGGCACCTTGAGCGGTGGAGAGCAACAGATGCTCACCATCGGCCGTACTCTTATGGGGGGGCCGGAACTTCTGCTGCTCGACGAACTCACCATGGGCCTCGCTCCAATAGTGGTACAATTGCTCAGGGGTCTTATAGAGAGGCTGAAATCAGAAAAGCTCACGATTCTGTTAACCGAACAAAATGCGATGTTTGCCCTTGATCTCAGTGACCGGGCCTTTGTGATCGACAAAGGAATGATAGTTTATGACGGTAGTGTTCAGGACCTAAGACAAAATGATGAGCTTATGAGATTGTATCTGGGCGTTTGAGGCCATGGCGCCGACCTTGCGCTACAGTGATTTGATGAGGGGATACCTTGTAATGGAACCGCAGGAAATTCGGAAACAAATGTCGGAAAATGAATTACTGCGCGACGGCGATAAAGCTTCTGGAACTAACCTTCCCGTTGAAGCGCAAGCCGCGGGCAAATCTGGGGATGTCGGACAAGATCCTGAAATTGAGATGGTGGCTGACGATATCGTAAAATTCATGGACTTCCCTCAGCTACAGTTGTTAATGGAGGATTTCTATAAACTTACCAATGTTGGGGTAGCCATACTGGATCTAAAAGGTAACGTTTTGGTCGCGACCGGATGGCAGGACATCTGCACAAAATTCCATCGAGTCAACCCCGAAGCCGCCAAAAACTGTGTTGAAAGTGACCTGAAGCTGTCTGTGAATGTAAAGCATGGGGAATACCGCATTTACAAATGCAAGAACAACATGTGGGATATGGTTACGCCAATATTCATTGCGGGAACACATACCTGTAACCTGTACCTTGGGCAGTTTCTTTTCAAAGGCGAAATCCCGGACCTGGATGTATTTTCCGAGCAGGCTGAACGCTACGGCTTTGATCGAGACGAATACCTCGCAGCGCTCGAAAGAGTTCCACGATGGGACCGTGAAAAAGTCGACACGGTGATGACCTTTTACTCAAAATTCGCATCGCTGGTAGGTCAGCTAAGTTACGGCAACATCAGGCTGTCCCAGGCTCTGGAACATCAGAAGACACTCTCAGAGTCGTTGCGCCAAAACCGCAATACCCTGGAAACTATTTTATCGGCGTCTCCCGTGGGAATAGGTCACACCAGAGACCGACTAATCCGTTGGACCAACGACACTTGGCTCCGGATGTTCGGATTCGAGAATGAACAGGAGTGTATAGGTCAAAGCGCAAGAATAATCTACCCGTCGGATGAGGAATTTGAAAAGGTTGGAGCGGCGCTCTACTCAGATCTGGAAGGGCAGAAGGTCTCAAGCGTTGACGCAGTGTTCCAGCGTAAAGACGGTTCGACGTTTGAAGGACATATCAGAATCAGGGCCGTGGAGTCTGACGAAGGTTCAAGAGGACACATAGCCGCGATCTCGGACATATCAGACCGCAAGAGAGCCGAACGGGAAATCAGATCAAGTGAAGAACGACTTCAACTGGCGCTGGAAGCGGCCAACCTTGGAATGTGGGACGTGAATCTGGTGACGGGAAAGGCCGTGATAAGTAGTCGTACAGCCGAAATTATAGGATACGATCCGGACGAGATTGATCCAACGATAGATTTCTGGAGGACAGTCATACACCCGGACGATCTTCCTCAAACGCTGGAATTGTTTTATGCGCATCTGAAGGGAAAGACGGATTTTTTCGAACACGAGTACAGGGCGGTTTTGCGTGATGGAAAACACAGGTGGATTGCGAGCCGAGGTAAGGTTGTTGAGCGTGACAATAGTGGGAGAGCTTTACGAATGGCCGGAACCTCCAGGGATATCACTGACATTAAAAAGGTCCACCAGGAAAAGGAAGCCCTTTACGAGCAGCTTCTCCAGGCTCAGAAGATGGAAGCCCTGGGTACTCTCGTAGGTGGAATAGCTCATGATTTCAATAACATGTTGCAGATAATCCTGGGTTATTCCCAGATCCTTATGCTGGGCAGGGATGAAGATGACAAGGACTACAAGGATCTAAAGAACATTTGCTACACCGCCCAAGAACAGGCCGACCTGGTCAAGCGGCTGCTTCAGTTTGCACGGAAGGCCGAGGTCAATCCCCTGCCGTTGGACATGAACCGCAGGGTAATTGATTTAGCAAACGTAATGTTTAAGACTTTCCCAAAGATGATCGACACAAAGCTTGACTTGGCCCCTGATCTCCGGAGCGTTATGGCAGACCAGACTCAAATGGATCAGGTCATAATGAACCTGGCCATAAACGCCAGGGACGCAATGCCCAATGGTGGAATTCTAAAAATAGCGACGAAGAATGTGATTTTTGGCGCCGAGTATCGTGATATTCATGGAGCGAAGCCGGGTCAATACGTAGCCATTTTTGTGTCGGATACGGGTGGAGGCATAGACGAAAATGACCTCAAAAGGATTTTTGAGCCTTTCTTTTCGACAAAACAGAGAGGGACGGATAGGGGAACAGGTCTTGGTCTTTCCGTGGTCAAAGGAATAGTGGAACAGCATCATGGCTACATAACCTGCGATAGCGCTACTGGTAAGGGAACCGAGTTTAAGGTTTTTTTACCCTCAATAGCGAGTTCTGAGCTAACGGAAGAAAAACAACACGGCCAAATATAGGTCTGCAAAGACTTATCCCGATTCGCATTTTAACAGGTGATGGGAGGGGTAGTGTCATGTTGCTACTTGTTCGTTAGGGTCGCTATCTTTTGAGGCAAATTCATTATGTGAGGGCGCTCAAATGTCCGGTTGCATATTTTGTAAAATAATTGAAGGTAAAGTCCCGGCTAAAATCGTATATGAAGATGAACTTGTGGTCGCGTTCTGGGACGCTAACCCCGCGTCTCCGATTCATATCCTGATAGTTCCGAGAAAACATGTTCCGACTTTGAACGATGTCCCCGATGGGGACGCCATATTGGGGCATATCGGAGATGTGGCGAAAAAGCTGGCGAGAGAGCTTGGAGTTGCGGAAAGCGGGTACCGTTTTTTCATCAATGTAAATCGAGGCGGCGGTCAGGTGGTGTTCCACCTGCATGCGCATCTCGTTTCTGGCAGGGATATGGGCACTAAATTCATCAAAGTGGCCATATTTCTAGCAGTAGGCTGGAGAAAGTTGTTGAAGAAACTAGGAGCTAAAGGTTGAAAATACTAATATAACATGATATGATTACAATACTTTTTCACTAAAATATTTGTCACATCGGAAAATATATGAAATCGTCCAGAGGCCTGTTGATCGTCCTTTCATGCGCGGCTGTCCTGATGGTTATCGGTTGTGTTTCTGTGTTTAGGAGCGCGAAACCACAGGAAGACGCGTCAGGCAAGGAGGCAGGCAAGATCTCTTCGGAACAGACCAAGTCTGAAGAAACGAGTAAAAAGCCGACCGACGAGGAAGTTAAGAAGCTGCTGGCGACTCCACCTCCACCCAAAGACACGCGCCAGCCGGCAGGAGACCCGCAGGCGGCCTCGGAAGCTTTGATTGATCCGGTGGAGAAGGAAGAGGTCAGCCGAGCCGCCCTCGAATTCGCCGGCCACACGAAAAATGTTATCCACGTGAAGACTTGCTATTCCAAGTTGTATGGCGGTTGGTATCTGATGCTTTACGTTCAGAAGGGCAAAAAAACCGCGCTCGATCAGTATTCCTGGAACAGGAAAGCAAAAGAATGGGAGATCGTGTATCACCTGAAAGAGATTCCCAAGAAGCAGGTAGATTTTCATCTGAAAGGCGAAGTAGGCGATGAAAAATGCTTTGTGCTCAAATGATCGCCTCCGCTGTTTCGAGGTAAATCAGATGATCTTCATCAACGAGCGCGTCTACCGTTATAAGTCCTGTCAGGGCCGGAATCGTATTTTTCCAGCAGTGAGGCCGTTATTGGGCTTGTTATAGGGCTTAGCAGCGCTAGTGGCACGTCGAGCGCATAAGCGAGTCCGTCTTCGAGGATTTCTAGCGCCGGTTTCGGGGCTTTACAGATCATGACGCACTTGTATTCAGGATTGTATTGCGTCACGGACTTGATTGGCTTTTCAACTTTCACGTTTGTTTCAGCGGCGGATACTGCGCCGACGATGACGAAGCAGAACAAAGTCATAAACAAAAACACGACCAGTGTTTTCATGTAATGGTCCTCCAGAGTTTTCTGCGGAATGCTTCATTATATCAATAATTGATGGTTATTTGAACCCCGCAATGTAGGACATGTTTGCGCAAAATTTCCTTTTGATTGGTAATCACCAGGGAAATCATCACTGTCATGGGCAAAAAAATCGTCTGAAAATTCATTTGACGTTGACACGAAACACGCCTAATCGTATTATTTTCTTTTTAACATACCCCTGTCTTGCAAGAAGGATTCGCGGATGAGAGTAGGCCTAAAAATATTTACCGGCAATTCCAATCCTGCGTTGGCTCTGTCCATAACGAAATACATGGGTATACCTCTCGGCAACGCTGAAGTCGGTCATTTCAGTGACGGCGAGACCCAGGTCGAATTCCGGGAAAATGTGCGCGGTATGGATGTTTTTGTCGTCCAGTCAACGTGTAGCCCTGTGAATGATAACATAATGGAACTGCTTGTCATGATCGACGCACTCAAAAGGGCTTCGGCAAGTAGGGTCACCGCTGTCATGCCCTATTACGGATACGCCCGTCAGGACAGGAAAGTCGCTTCAAGGGCCCCTATTACCGCCAAACTTGTTGCGGACATAATCACGGCGGCCGGGGCCGACAGAGTGCTCACCATTGACCTACACGCCGGGCAAATTCAGGGATTTTTTGATATTCCCGTTGATCATCTTTACGCGAGTTCTATCATGGCCGACGCAATTATGACGGACCACAACGGAGATGAATGCGTTGTTGTGTCCCCTGACGCCGGTGGAGTTGAAAGAGCTAGATCGTTTGCCAAACGGCTTGGCGCCAACCTGGCCATCATAGATAAACGCAGGTCAAAACCCAACGAATCGGCTGTAATGAATGTTATAGGGGATGTTTCCGATAAGGATGTGATAGTGCTTGACGATATGGTCGACACAGCAGGGACGCTTGTAAAAGCCGCCATAGCCCTGCAGGAAAAGGGAGCGCGTAAAATCGAGGCGTGCTGCACACATCCAGTGCTTTCCGGAGCCGCCGTGGACCGTATTAACGATTCACCGATATCGAATTTGTATGTTACTGACACTGTGCCGACAAATTCCAAGAATGCGAAGTGTCCAAAACTTAATGTGCAATCAGTGGCCCCGTTGTTGGGGGAAGCGATAGGTCGCATACATAGAGAAGTTTCTGTGTCTGAACTTTTTTTGTAAATAAGAGGATTCCGAGTGATATTAGAATTCAACCGGGTTATCCTCACATGGAGGAACAGTGAACAAGGTTACTCTAAACGTTGAACAACGTTTTGAAACTGGCAAAGGGCCGGCTAGGCGATTGCGCGTATTAGGCAAGGCCCCGGCCATCTATTACGGCAAGAAGACTGAGCCGATGAATCTGAGCGTTAATATTCACGAATTTCAGAGGGCGGTCGAAAAATCAGGCAGCAATCCTCTGTTTGACCTGCGGGTAAGCGCCGACGGCGGAACTGAACTGACTATGCTGGCGCTACTAAAGGAACGACAGTCGAGGCCGGTGGACGGCTCGCTTGTTCATCTGGATTTTGTGCAGGTTTTTATGGATGAGCCTATTGAAGTTGATGTTCGAATCGAATTCACGGGCAAACCGATAGGCGTGGAACACGGCGGAATGTTCCAGATAGTCAGCAGGGATATACGTGTTTCGTGTCTGCCAGGCGAAATCCCGGATGAAATACTCGTCGATGTTTCATATCTCGAAAGAGGACATTCGATACATGTCGGCGAAATTACTCTACCAACAGGAGTTACCTCCGCTATGGACCATGGCATCGCTCTGGCCACCGTCATAGCTCCTAAGAAAGAAGAAGAAGAAGTGGAAAAAGAGGCTGAAGCCCCCGAAGAACCCACAAAATAATCAGTTTGTTCAACTCAATTGAGTTGCCCGTGCGCTTAGAACCAAAACTCGAAACGCACGGGCTTTTTTATTATTCATGAGTGATTTCCATTCATCCGAGCTTGATACCATAGCCGCTTTGTCTACTGCCCCTGGATTCTCAGGTCTGGGTGTTATAAGAATGAGCGGCGCCAGTTCCTTTTCCATTCTTGAGCGGGTTTTTACGCCAACCAACAGCGGCGCTTTCGCGTTTCCCGACAGGAAGGCGGTATACGGTTTTTTTGTGAATCCGGTTGATGGAAAGAAAATTGATGACGGACTGGCCGTGGTCATGAGGGGACCAAACTCATACACAGGAGAGGATGTTGTAGAAATAAGCCTTCATGGGAGCCCGGTAATTCTGGACGCTGCGCTCAAGGCCATGGTTCACTGTGGGGCTAGGCCCGCTCAACGTGGGGAATTCACGAGGCGGGCGTTTCTCAATGGAAAACTGGATTTGATTCAGGCTGAGGCGGTAGCGGATCTCATCATGGCCACCACGCCATCAGCGGTGGAAGAGGCGAGGGCTCGGCTTGACAGGCGCATGTCCTCGCGTGTCATGGAAATAATTAGTGATCTCACTGATATCATAGCGGAGATTGAGGTTGGTATCGACTTCAGTGAAGACATGGATTTTGGAACGCCCAAGGTGGAAGAGCCTTTGGCGGGAGTAATGGAGAAGCTTGAAGGTCTTCTGGAATCGAGCGCTTCTGGCAGGTTGAGAAGAGAAGGTTTGAGGGTAGCTATAGTAGGAAAGCCGAACGTGGGCAAGTCTACCCTTTTCAATGCGCTACTCGGTGAGGAAAGGATGATTGCCACACCGTACCCGGGGACCACGCGTGACGCCGTTTCAGAGCGGATTCTGGTAGACGGGATGACTTTTGTCATTTGCGACACCGCTGGTCTAAGGGACAAACCCGAACCTATAGAAGAAGAAGGAATTCGAAGGACCAGACAATGGCTGGAAAATTCCGACTTGGCGCTCCTATTGATCGATTCAAGCCGACCGCTAGATTATCAGGATGAAGCGGCCTACCTTTCATGCGGGGACATTTTGACGATTCCAGTGTACAATAAAACGGATCTGCCTTCAGCGACCGGCGAGGTGGCGCCTCCCTGGCCTGAAGAGCCTACCCCTGTACGAGTGAGCGCTCTTACCGGCAAAGGTCTTGAAAATTTAAGAGCGTCTTTAAGCTCTATTGGCGCTCAATTACTGAATTCTTCAGATTATTCCACGACATGCGGGTTGAATCAGCGGGGCGTCTTGCTCGTCGAGGCCGCGGCTCAGAAATTGTCCGTCATCCTCAGCGCCGTCACAGCCGGACATACCCCTGAACCCGAAATACTTTCGCTGGATTTGACGCAGGCATTGAAAGACTTGCGTGAGATAACCGGAGAAAATGTTGATGAACTGGCGCTGAACCGGATATTCGAACGATTCTGCGTGGGTAAGTAAAATAGTCTATGCCAAGAACCGGAAATAAAAGTAATAACCCGCACCCCAGAGACGTGTTCCGATCTCATGGACTCGCCCCCAAGAAATGGATGGGACAAAACCTCCTCGTTGACACGTCCTACTTGGAAATGATTGTCCAAGCGGCGGGAGTCAAAGATGGCGACAAAATAGTCGAAATAGGGGCGGGCCTAGGGGCTTTGACGCAGAGTCTTGTTCTTCAAGGAGCCACTGTTTGGGCCATAGAAGTTGACGCCGGTTTTTTCAGACAACTGGAATCCCGTTTCGCAGGCTCTCCTAATGTAAACCTGATTCACAAAGATGTCTTGAAGTTTGATTTCTACGAGCTTGCGGCTCAATCTGGCAAACTCAAGATAGTGGCCAACCTTCCGTACAATCTTTCCAGCAGGCTGGTGTTCATCTTCCAGGAAAACAGGTCCATCTTCGAATCAGCGGTTGTGATGCTGCAAAAGGAGGTGGCGGAACGCCTTGTCGCCAGTCCGGGTTCAAAGGATTATGGCGCTCTCGCCGTAATGCTGGCGGCCACAGCAAAAGCTGAAGCCCTGTTTGACATACCCCCCGAGGCGTTTTACCCAAAGCCTCAAATCACATCCACCCTGATTCGTATTGTTTTCCCTGACCCGCCCCCGCATGATGTGATTGATCACAAATTGCTGACGAAACTTGTCAAGGCCGGTTTTTCATCGAGACGAAAGACTCTCCGAAATGGGCTCAAGGCTCTGGTTACGCCTGAGCTTTCTTTTGACGGTATTATCGAGGCCTCTGATATTGCGGGAATTGATCTTGGTAGACGCGCTGAAACACTCTCCCCAGAAGAATTTGTATCGTTCGCAAACACTATATCTAGGCTTGGCGCCTAGATCATACCCGCGGGAATGGACCAAGTCGTTGCAGAAAGTGGCAGCGGTTGATTTACAAGACAAATGAGACCGCCCGGCCCAACATTCACATTGAGTTTTTCCAGCGCCTTAAAATGTCTCACAGCGCTCTTGTTCGGGGATGCGGTCTTCTTGAACTCCAGGGGGTATATTATCCCGTCCTGGGTTATGAGCAGATCAATCTCTTTTTGATCTTTGTCCCTGTAGAAGTAGAAAGGCGCTGAGCGGCCGTTGTGACGCCAACTCCTGAGAACCTCTCCCATGATCCATGTTTCAAGGATTGGCCCGGACATGGCCCCGGCTTCCAGTGTTTCCGGACTGGACCACTCAGTCAGCCAGGCGCACAGCCCGGTATCGGCAAAATAGAGTTTTGGAGTCTTTACAAGGCGCTTTGTGACATTAGCGCTGTATGGTTCAATCAGGTAGGCAATGCCAGACGCCCGCAAAATTGAGATCCAGCGCTTTGCGGTATTTGGAGCGACATCCGCATCCCGTGAAAGGTTTACCACGTTGAGAAGTTCAGCTGAACGAGCCGCCGCTGCACGCAGAAAACGTAAAAAAGCCAGCTCATCGCCGACCTGAGCGAGGTCCCGAACATCTCGCTGAAGATAAGTTTGGGTGTAGGAACTGTAGAATAGGTCTCGATCCGAGTCTCCCCTCAGAGCCACGTCAGGAAAAGAACCACGCCATATAATATTGTACAGATCCTTTAGGGAGATGCTTCCTGCTAATTCTTCCCTCTGGCTTATATTTTCCGGAGTAGGGAGAAACGGAGTTGATAACAGTCCTTTACCAATAAGTTCCAAACGTGATAAGCCCAGAAGATCAACGACGCCTACACGTCCCGCCAAGGATTCAGACACCCCTCTCATGAGTTGGAATTGTTGCGATCCAGTCAGCCAATACATCCCTGGCTGCCTGTTCTTGTCGACGCTCATCTTGATGTAGGGGAGGATATTGGGAGCATATTGAATCTCATCAATCAGGACTGGCGGTGGGAATCTTTGCAGAAAGAGAGCTGGATCTTCCCTGGCGAGGTTCAAAATCAACGGGTCATCGAGTGTGACATATTTTCTGCGCTCTTCCCTTAAATGTTGCAGAAACGTGGTTTTCCCGACTTGTCTGGCGCCTGTGAGCAGCATAACGGGAAACTGTTCGGTAGCTTTAAGGAAGAATTTTTCAAGAGTTCTGGTTACGTACATTGTATTTTATCGTCCAAAATGCATTCCAATTGCATTATAGACGATAAAATTCTGCCACGCAAGTGATTCCACTCGTGGCGGAGGTTACAGGCGGAACAGAATGCGACCATGAGGACGAACGTACCAGCCTCATGGTAATTGAAACGCCCCTGAAAGGGGCAAAATATGTTAGCCCATGGCGCCGCAGTGC
>JAZDKD010000319.1:0-3798 GCA_043803345.1 Pseudomonadota bacterium | reverse complement strand
TGTTCTCCGGCCTGACCCGTAAAAATAAGGAACTCGGCCGTGCTGTTGCGAATCAGCTTTTTGTCATCATTCATCCTTCCATCTTTATCCCTTTTCATATTCACTTCACTTCGGTGCCCGGCGTCATCTGTTTGAAGATTTGATCTATACCACGGCTCTTTTCCCCTGGACCATCAATATCGTTCACCTCTAAACAAAAAACAGGTTTTGGGAACTACAAACTATGGTTCCTAAAATCCCACCCAACGCAAGCCTTCATGTCATCTCGAGCGAGCGTAGCGACGAGAGATCTTACCGAGACGGCTATAAGGTATTGTTCTTGGTGGCAGGCGGGAAAATATTCCCCTGATCATGGCTTCGCCAAATTCTAAACTGAATTGGGTGATCAACTCACGGATTAAGAAGCCTAGAATTTGCAGTAAACAACGTCAGCTTCACGGCTTTGAAATCCGCGTCATCGGTGACCAGATAGAATCCCCGCCGAGCGCACAAGTCCTCTAAAACCTGATCGTTAAAATCCTTTTTCCCGGTTTCAAAATCATTCAGTAGCGAATCCATGTCCAAGGCGCCAAAACCGCTGTCCGTACGATTACAGAAACACATGATTTTTCTGGTCGTGGCCGCAATATCTTGCGCAACAGTTTGAAAAAGTGGACTCTTACGGAACACTTTAAAATCCTGTGGTTTTTGATCAGCAGGAATAATGTTGTAAGCGAACCGGGCCCACGAATTGATGAACTCGGAAATGATCAGCACGTCGATGAAAACAGAGGCTTTAGCTGTAAGAATGTTCTTCAGCCCGAGTGAATATCGTTTCACTCTGGCGTCTGTCCGACTATACTGGGGTCCAAAAATAAAGAGCCAGACATTGGCGTCGAATAGCAGCAATTCCTTGCCCGAGAACTTGTACTGGTCTACAGGGAATACGGAGCTAGGCATTGTTGGCTCCCAGCAGTTCCTCTGTGGCTTTCCTGTGGAGTTCCGGGTTCTTGAAATACGCTTTCGCTGTCTCAACGACCCGCTTCAGCAGAACAAGGTCATCCGGTTCCATGTCTTTCACAGAAAGTTTCGCTCGGATTTCTTCTACGGAAAACTCTCCGTAGAGTTGGCCTATAGCGGTGTTTAGGAATGCGGATGTCAGGCTCGTGATGTTCATAAATGACAGCGCTACGCTTCGCCCTTGTTCAATGGCTTTCCGGATTCGTTCGTGAACCTTTTCCCCGTCGTCGGATGCTACACAAAGCGGGCTACCAACGATTTCAAAAACATTTATTGTGATCTTTTCATCCATGCTCCGCCTACCTTGGTGTTTTAACTAAAAGATATCAGTTTCCGACACTTCTGATTTCAAACAGTAAGATCGTACGTCTGAAGTGTTGATTTCTATGTTCACAACAGTTCCAGGAAATGGACTTTCTAAGAGGATTTTCCGGACACTATCTTTTTCCAGGATCCAATAGCCTCTGTCAGAAACGATTTGCAATCGTCCTTCATTTAGTTTGATAAATTCTAATAAAAGTTTCAGCCCAAGCCCACCCGGGATAGATTCGCGTTTAGTAGTATTTGTGCCTTTAGTCGCCCAGTCGATGGCTTCTTCAGCCGACAAATCCTGCCCCAGTTTATCTCTTATGTTTTTCCTGATTCCTACCCCCAGATCAGCAACAGAGAAATCGAGTGTCTCTCTTTTCAGAAAGTATTGCCCACAACTAAAGATTCCCAGTTTTGTACGCGAATGAATGACAGCGTTGCTGAAAATCTCGAATACACTTTCCCTGAACTTCTTCACGAGGCCGGGCGACATCCGAGGCATTTCTGAACGACTAACGAATTCTTCTTCAATGTACGAGGCAAAATAACGATCATCTTTCACATCAAACCGACGGTACGGGATTGTGGAACCCCAAGTATCTGGAATCCTATTCCGACCATAGTTGCTGAGGAACCCGTTCTTTGACAATATTTGATCAACATTCTGGGGTATGTTGATCAGACTTATCGAATTCAGGTTGTCGCCGATACTGTAAAGAATGGCCCCGAAGGCTGCGCACATATCAGCGTCAAACCAACTGACTTGACTCATGTCGATCTGGATTTCGTCAAAAAGACAATCCTTGGCTTGCGCATGAAGTTGAGTCAATGCCTGGAAGCCTGTAAGACTATGCCGAATTTCAGGTAAAACGACTTTCAAACCTTGACCTCCGCTACTGTCGCCCCGCTGTCTTTTTTGGGATAGGGGTAACGCAAATTACTCACACGCGGGATGCCCTCGCCACCGTAAGCGCTTTCAATGCTGTGCCGTTATGCCTTCTGTTTTCCTTCGCTATTTCACTGCTCCTTCTCTTTTGATCATTTTAGAACAGCTTTTGCACTTATGCCACTGTCTTTTTTTTCAAGGCCATTAATGAAAAAAGTTGTTAGTCTCTTGAGAGGGTTCTAATATGAACCTTAAACTTTGAAGAGACTAAGGGATGAGTTCTCAACTGACAACGGCGGAAGGCAAACAGCGAAGGAAGTTCACAGCCCGGCAGAATGGCTATGAGAATCCGTGTGTGTGGGTAACCCCGTGAGAATTAGATTCCTTCGGCTCTCATCGATTTGCTGAATGGATCTACCGGAATTCCAGTATGAATGAACCAACAATTACCTTCCCAAACTGCAATACAGAGATCAACCTATCCAGGTCGTTTGCCGTTTTTCCCAACAAAACAACAAGCAGTACGATCAGAAGAGCCATACCATCGGCGGTGTCATGAACGCTCTACCACAACCAGATTTTGTGGCACAGTTCAAGTGGGCAGTGATTCGTCTAGCAACCTACGTCGAGAGTTCGACCGCTCAGCCGCAGCTATTGTTTGGTTCTGTTTCTTTGCTCGTGAATGATCGTCCACCTCCAAAAAGCTCCGAGGTGGACACATTCAACATTGCCAATGGACGACACGGTCGAGTACTCTCATGGCGTACTGTTTTAACCGCGGCCGAGGCAATTAAATGGTATCTGTCAGGCACGTCGAATCGTATGAGGATACCCATTTCCTATGACCCGCAGGAGATTCATACAGCCCACGACGCGGACGAATTTACGGTATCCAACTTTTTTGACGACCCCACATGGCCTATTCTTGGGTTTCCGTCTGGATCGGATTCTCTTTTTAGTTCCGGTGGACCAGGAGACCCGGTACCATTTGTTGGATCGGGATCTGAGCCAGCGCGAATCCATCGCCGTTTCGGAAATAGCACTGGCTTTGAAGCAGTCATTAGAAACGTCGACGCCATAAGATTTTTGAAACGTCGCCTTCACGTCGATTTCGGAGATTATTCTGAATATCTCGGAAGCCTTGTACTCATTGTACCCAATCCGATCGTGCGTAGCATCAGGTACCATATTGTCCCAATCAACGAGGAGGGATCCGAGAATCTTGTTTTTCGACTTATCCCACGAGCTGGACAGACTGTCGAGGGGTTAAGTCTAACAGTTTTGGAATGGCGCGCAAATCTAATGTCTCGCTTTGAAACAGTCACCGTGCCGAAGGATGGTCTCTTAGTGCTGCCCCGGCAATTACCGGTTCATAAAAGCGGTTATGTGCTAACGGATTTAGAGCATGGAGTGCTTGCTTATCAACCACCAGTGACTTTTATCAGATATCTGAATGCCTCAATGGGGATCTTGGGGCGGCGCGTGAGAATCGAGTCGCCAAAAACGGATTCTCCTCATTCTGAAATCGCTCCCTATGAGGTATCAGAAATATCGGCGGAATATCCGATAACCCGTGAATCTGCTCCCCTTAGGTCTGGTCTCTC
>JAZDKD010000318.1:0-2602 GCA_043803345.1 Pseudomonadota bacterium | reverse complement strand
TTACTTTGTGAACACAACGATCCTCGACTTTGCGGGCACGAAGGTGGAAGCTGGGCCCAAGTGAGCGATGGAAATTGATCGTCAGAGCCTGGGTAGGACGGCACCGTTCCCGGTGCGCAGGAATGTCACCCCACCGTCTTCCCTCGCCGGGCGGAATGCCTGACCGGTTGACTCGATCGGCGGTGAGAATTGGGAAGGTGGAAAGACAGATTTTCTAACCAATCAATCAACCCGACCGGGGAATTCCGGTCTGTAGTTTTCCTGCCAGGGTTTTGGCCCCGGCGGGTTATCTCTGCGTTATGAACAAGATACTGAAGATCATGATAATACAATACTAACCCGGGAGGTGATCAATGGAACAAACAACATCAGAAACAAGAATCTTCATTAGCCACATCGCTGATGAGCAGGCTGAGATCGCGGGAGCTAAGGAGTTTCTGGAAAAAACGTTCGGTCAGAGCATAAAGATATTTGCCGCTTCCAGTTGGGAGTCTGTTCAGCCCGGAGACGATTGGTTCAAGAGAATAGAAGATGCAATTTCGTCTTCAGACGTGATGCTCGTCTTCCTAAGCACCGAGTCTGTCAACCGTCCGTGGATATTGTTCGAAACAGGAGCGGCATGGTTTTCAAAAAAGAAGGTAATCCCCATCTGCTACAAAGGCATGATTCCTAGCGCCTTACCTGATCCCATCAGAAGACTGCAAGCCGTCGACATAAATGCTGCTACGCCAGCAGAATCGTTTTTTCACCTGGCCCAAGCAATTCAGACATCATGCAACCTTCCAAACCCCAAACCAATCGATCTTGAGGAGCTACCGGTTGATACCGGAAAGACCGGTCCGGCTTCTTTTAGGGCCTGGGTCATGCGGCCAACCGCCCATGTCGGTGAGACAATCGATGGCGTCTTTAAGGTCGGTCTCGTCGATTTTTGCGACCTCGACCGGGCTCAAGAAGCTGGTTTAGATACAAACACCTGCTTATACGTTCGTCTGTACGTTGAGCCGGCAACCGCAGGCGTATATCTGAATACGATAGCACCGGATAAGGTTGCTCCGTTTTTTGAGAACGAAGACATCGTCGGGAAATCGGTCAAGGCGAAACTCAACCTGAAGACCACGCACATGTCTGGCGGCACAGAACGTCGCCCAGTTCCTGTAATCGTCATAGAATCGGTGAAATCGGCGGGAATCAATTGAATATCACCACACGGCCATGAGGAGCGATTACTGCAAGAGAGCTCATAACAAATCAGTCCCGCGGCTAACAGCCACCGCTGACCTCCGCCGTTATGAGAGGGGATATTCAGAAGAGGAGGATTTGAGATGATTGATAATTTTGTTTTTTGGGCGTGTATTTCTGTCATCTTAATTGGCTTTGTTGTAATTGCCTGCATCAGCTGGTTCGGATTTATCCTGTCCAGACATCGAATTGACAAACGCTTTCCAGACCATCCTTTTTGGTATGAGATGATTAATCAGTATATGAATAAAACGTCTCATTATGATGACATACCTCGATATGCTCATGATACTTACACTGAGTATCTTCAGAGGCGAAATGAGTTCTGGACGACATACGGCCAAGTGCTTATAGCGGTATTGATTGTTATTGTGATAAGCGTTCTGCTGATGACAAAGACAATTTCAGCAGAGGCGGGGCTTCCAATATTGTCTGGTGTCTCAGGATTTGCGATAGCAAAGGGGGTCTCGTCGGGAAGGAATGCTGGTATTCCTCAAGATCGCCAAAGGGGTTGATGCAGGTGAGGGTTGGTGGCGCGTCTTTGAACCTTAGTATTGAAGGAAGAAAAGCATAGAGGGGGCTCATAACCATCGGCTTCAGCGGATCGGAGCAAAATGCGGCTCCTCCCGCTGAGCCGTGTGTTATCTTCTGAAATAATGAATATGGAAAACGCAGAAAAATCATTTGAAGAATACAGGGAGTATCTCAAGCCTGAAGTGGTCAGGTTGGTAAGCTATATAAAACTGTATCGGCGCATCAATGAAAAAAGGACTGATCGTCTCGATGAAATAAATATTGCACCAAGTTTTTTCCAAGTCACGCTTGATGCGCTCTTTTCTGGAATAATTTTATGGGTGGACAAACTATTAGGATCACGTTCTGAAAGAGGTTTCATAAATTTTTTAGCATTCGTTGAAAACAACATAGGCATTTTTGAAATCTCTGAGTTGCAAAGAAGAAAAAAATATCCAAACGGTCATTGGATGCTAAATCGTGAGGCGATCACATATCAAACTGTTGAAAAACATCGAAAACAAATAGCTGATTTAGAAAGCTTGCCACATTTTAAGTTGCGCCGCGATAAATTTCATGCTCACTTCGACAAAGATTATTTCTTTGATCGTGGTAAGATAGGTAATGATGCACCTTTAAAATGGTCTGATTTAGAGGCAGTAATTGAGGTAATGGGTGACATACTTAACCATTATTCAGCGGCTTATGATGGGAATGTATATCATTTAGAACCATTCAATATTTACGATATTGATCATCTTCTAGACATGTTGCACCGATATAAAGAAAAGCGGAAAAGATAACCTTTTCGTCCAGTGGACTCGCTCAGCTCGCCACTGACGAATACGTT
>JAZDKD010000317.1:0-4134 GCA_043803345.1 Pseudomonadota bacterium | reverse complement strand
CCTGTTGAATCTTGTTCCACTTCTGGCTGAATTTCTATTATGTCAGCCTGTTTTCTCTCTATTGAGCTGGAAACTTCGGTTTCGGCAGCGCCCCTCAGTGCAATGACGTTATTTGGCGAACCGCTATCGACTAGAGTCTGTTCCAATCCTTGGGCCAACATCATTACAGCAGAAAACACAAAAGTTACCAACGCCATTCCTCCGGCGGTCAGAATGGTCGTGAATTTCCTGTTAGATAAATTCCGCAAACTGTAATTTAAGGGGACCGCCAATGTGGGGGCTCCTCCCCGTGCGACATAAATGCCTTTCGGAAAGAGTTGAGAACTCTTGAGGATGGAAAATTGGTTTGGTTGCCCTGGGCTCTCACAGAGTGATTATGGTCTTGTCCTTACGAAGCAAGTTTGTAAGAGCCCAGGAGGGATTAGATTGAGCCAGCTTGTCTAAATTTTCTGAACTATGAGAGCGTGCCCCATTCCTCCGCCGACACATAACGTGGCCAGCCCTATTTTTGCGTCTGGTTGTCTCCTCAGTTCATACAATAGAGTGGTCAGGATCCGCGCTCCGGAAGCGCCAATTGGATGACCAAGCGCAATGGCGCCACCATTCAGGTTAACCTTGTTCATGTCAAGGTTCAAATCCCGTGCGACCGCCAAGGATTGTGAGGCAAAAGCTTCATTGGCTTCTATGACGTCTATGTCCTCGATCTTAAGGCCGGCCTTCTCGAGAGCTTTACGTGTGGATGGGATTGGTCCGGTACCCATTATCTTGGGGTCAACCCCTGCTGAAGCGTAAGCGATTATCTTGGCCATGGGTTTGTAGCCTTGCTTTTCCGCCTGTTCTTTTGACATGACCAGAATGGCGGCCGCTCCGTCGTTAATACCTGAAGCGTTACCCGCGGTAACCGAACCATCCTTCTTAAAAGCGGGTTTCAATTTGCTCAGGACTTCCTTTGTGGTCCCAAATTTCGGATGCTCATCAGTATCGAAAATCTTGGGCTCACCCCTTTTTTTGAGGAACCGGAACAGGAACAATTTCGTCCTTGAATCTTCCTTCCTTGACTGCCTTTTCCGCGAGGGTTTGGCTGCGAAGGCTAAACTCGTCTTGTTGTTCACGGGTTAGTCCATATTGGTCGGCCACGTTTTCTGCGGTCATTCCCATATGATAATTATTGAATATTTCCCACAGCCCGTCTTGAATCATCAAGTCAACCAGAGGAGTGTTATTCATCCTAGCTCCCCACCTCGCAGCCCCCGTTGCGTAAGGGGCCGCCGACATATTTTCCGCGCCCCCTGCAATTACTATTTCGGCGTCACCAGCCTTAATAGTCTGGGAAGCGAGAGATACCGCTCGCAGTCCGGAAGCGCAAACCTTGTTGATTGTCATTGCAGGAACGTCCATAGGGATGCCAGATCTTATAACTATCTGTCTTGCGACATTCTGTCCCTGTCCAGCCTGAAGCACGCACCCAAAAATTAGTTCATCCACAGTTGAAGGGTCCAGCTTGTTTCGTTTAATAATCTCTTTGACCACTATTGATCCGAGTTCTACCACGGGAATAGTCTTCAACGCTCCGCCAAAAGACCCAACAGGGGTGCGGATAGCGTCCACAATTACAACTTCTTTCATAAGATTGACCTCCAAAAATTGAACTAATCGACATTTGGCGGAAGCAGCGCTTCCGGTATCTGCATTTTTTTCTCTCTGTAATAACGGATTGCTCCAGGATGCAATGGAGCTACCAATCCGACCAGTGCGTTCTCCAATGATACGCCCTTGAATGCCGGGTGAAATTTGGCCAACTGATCAACATTTTCAAAGAGGCTCTTCGTCAGGTCATAGATAACTTCCAAATCCAGTGATGAGGTTGTTACAAGGAGTGTGTTCTGTCCTACGGTGTTCACTGGTGTGCGTTGGCCAGGATATGTTTCGGGAGGAATCACAATCCTCTGACAGGTTGTCCAGCCACGTTCTCTCACGGCCTGGAGTTCTGTGTCTGTTATTTCAATAAAGCTGAACAATTGAGGTTTTGGCTGCAGAAGATTTGTCACTAGCGCCGATGGAATCGCTGAAGTCAAGTCAGCCGCGTGAATTGTCCCAAGCCGCAAAGATTCAATAGCGGAACCGTAATTCATAAATTTCAGTTTGATGTTATGTTTAGGATCCTTGAGAACGCGTAAAAGCATTTCCGTAGTGAATCTGTTCCCGCTTTCAGGCAAGCCGGTAGCGACTGTGAGACCTTCTAGGTCGTCAAGGCTGGAACTCCTGTTTTTATCTGATCTAATGATCAAATGCGCGGCTTCAGGCCAGAGGTTTGAAATACTTCTCAACTCACTATTGATCTTATTCTTGAAATTGCCGGCTCCTTTATAAGCCAAAGAACACGAGAGAGCGTCAACCAGTATCAGTTCTGCGTCCTGAATTCTGATTGCCTCGATATTTTCTCTGGCCCCTTCCGATATAGCTCCGGATACTCTTATTCCGAGTTTCCTGAGTTTGGTGGTCCAGAGCGAAGCCATCGCCAATCCGAGTTGATGATAAGACCCTCCAGGCATACCCGTCACCATCAACAGAGAGATACGGGACCCTGTCGGACCCAATTCGGCGCGGGAAGTTCCGGTTGCTGCTCCGATAGTGACAATACATGCCGCAAGAAAAAAGATTGTTGAAACCATGAACATCTTATTCGGGGCTTTTCGCAAAAATGGATACGATTTCTGAAGCATAAATTCTAAAACCAGAGGAGTGTTCTCACACGGGGACTCAAAGTATAAAATAAGCGTCCCTGTCAGGGTACTAGATTCTCGTTTAAAAACAGAAGTTTGAAAAGCCGCTTTTTATTTGGGTGTTTCCAGACTCTGTGGATTGGTTTAGATTTATGCGGTGAAACTCTTTCAGAGATAATATTGACAGGAGTCGACAGAAATGGTTGCCATTGCCAACAAAAACTCTGATTAAATTGTTCAAACTTAAGACTTCTGACATTGGGTGGCCACAGTCTTTTAAAATGTGAGGTAAGAAATGTTTGAATTTTTTGCTTTCGGACGAACAGAAGAAGATCCGCGACGAAGCTCGAGGACTTGTCAAATGGGTGCCTCGGCAGATGATTCTGGATATGGACAGTGATAAGATAAAATTTCCAACTGAGTTTCTTAAAGAAGCGGGCAAGAGAAATTTGCTGGGAACCAGATATCCAAAACGTTGGGGTGGCCGGGATATGAATTGGGTCACAACAGCGGTGGTCATGGAAGAAATAGGCACAATTGGATACATATTTTCCTGCGTATTCGGCGTTGGCGCTGAACTGGTTTGCGACGCGATAATGTTACATGGCTCCGATCATCTCAAGGAGAAATATGTTAGACCGCTACTTCGAGGAGACATTTTTGCCGCTGAATGCCTGACGGAACCGCGCGGAGGTTCGGACTTCTTTGGCGCCTCGTCTACTGCAGAAGACAAAGGCGATCATTTTCTCTTGAATGGTCAAAAAAGGTTCATTGTTGGCGCCGAGGGAGCGGATTATTTTCTTGTTTACGCCAAAACTGACCTTACCGCTGAGCCGCATAAAGCTCTAACCTGCCTTGTGGTGGATCGAGGTCCCGGCGTTGACGTTAAGTACGTTTACGGTTTGATGGGATGCCGTGGAGGAGGGGCCGGGCGAATTGTCTTCCGTGATGTCAAAGTGCCAAAGGAAAATGTTGTTGGCGCAATTAATGGAGCTTACTCTGTTTTTAACACCATGATGATTCCAGAAAGATTGGGAACAGCGGCCATGACAATAGGGGCTGCAAGGCCGGCCCTGGAAATAGCCGCTAAGTATTCGACCAAAAGAAAGGCGTTTGGAAAGACCATAAACCAGTTTCAGGGGGTAAGTTTTCAGATAGCTGAGGCGTCAACATTGCTCGACGCAAGTCGAGCTTTAGTATACGCCACATGTAAGGCAGTCGATTCAGGGCAAGATCCAAACCTCATTAGGAAGATGGTGTCGGAGACCAAGAAATTCGTAGCGGAGTCCTGTCAGAAGGTGTCTCACATAGCCATGCAAGTTATGGGCGGAATTGGATACACCAATGTATATCCAATTGAGAGGATTTTTCGTGACCTCAGGCTTGCCTCGATATGGACAGGTACAAATGA
>JAZDKD010000316.1:0-7537 GCA_043803345.1 Pseudomonadota bacterium | reverse complement strand
GACTGTCCTCAATACATTTTTGAGAGAGACTGGTTTAGGATCGACATTGAGCGGTTACGTTTACTATGATGATAATGGTTAGAAGTGAGACCATACAGAGAAACAACATAAGCCATACGGCCCGGCGCTCACTTTTGAGCTTATTCGAGCCCCTGCCTCACTTCATGGGGAGGTTTTCGCTCGTGTGCAGTAATTCTCTCCCAACTTTCCTGAGTTGCGCTTGTTGACAGGTGTCACCGCTTAAGATAAGAAAACCCCCGCGGCTCTTCATGTGAGGGAACGAACGCAGTGTAACCAATAGTAGTAGTATAGCTCTTCAAGGAGGATATGTTGCATGGCTTTAGGGTCCGGCTCCGGATTGTTCTGGGCCCGTGCGTGTTTGGGGCTCTTTCTGTGTCAGCTTTGCTGTTTAACATGTGTTCTTGCGCACCCGCATGTGTTCGCTGACTATTCATTCGATGCAGTTTTCGATGCCGGTGGATTGAAAGGTGTGGAGGTCAGTTGGACGTTCGACGAGATGTTCAGCGCTGAAATCATACGGGAATTTCATACTTCCCAAGGCAAGACCTTTACGCCTGCGGAAACCGAGGAGCTGCTTACCGTGGCGTTCGCCGAACTCCCTCAGGTGGAATACTTTACCTTATTGATGGTAGACGGGACAGCGCGACCTGTCAAACAGATCAGAGACTTCTCTGCATTTATTAAAGGCAAGAAGCTATGCTGTAAGTTCTTTGTTCCCTGCACGGTTCGGGGAGACAGCAAACCGCGTAGGCTTGACATGCTTGTACGGGACGATGAGTTTTTTATAGATTTTCAGCTTTTGGTCCCGCGACCACTCTCCCTTCAAGACTCAAGAGATTTTCGGACACACATGTCCGTGAAGAAGGATCACGGACTCGCTTATTACTCCGGCCGAGTAATCCCAAGCGTCGTAACCCTTTCCTTTTGGAGAGAGAAATGAGTAGGGCATTCTTGTTAGCCTTTTTTGCGTGCATTCCGCTTGTGTGCTTCTTCAGCGAGGCCGAGCCTTCATACCTTGGTAGAGGATCGTCTGGTGAGATGAAGGTGCAGCACAGCGTTACTGGGAGTTTTTACTCCGGAATCATGGAGAAGATTACCATGATTCAAAAAAACTTCCGCGAATGGATGTCGGAGTATGCTCGAGAGGTCAGTGAAGCGAAGTCTTTCCGTGCTGCTGGACGGTTCCTGATCTTTTGTTTCGGGTATGGAGTGGTACACGCTGCTGGACCTGGTCACGGGAAAATACTAATCTCAACATACTTCATCGGAAAAGGGGGAACCATTAAGCAGGCGCTTTTCTTAGGGAACCTGTTCTCTTTCACGCATGTGGGAT
Source organism: Pseudomonadota bacterium (assembly GCA_043803345.1). Classification (GTDB taxonomy): domain Bacteria; phylum Desulfobacterota; class Desulfomonilia; order Desulfomonilales; family Desulfomonilaceae; genus CAJBEZ01. Next base: position 6,183 of record JAZDKD010000316.1, on the reverse strand, counting down.
CGGCTGTGGCGTTGGTGGGGGGGGTAGCGATCCTGTTTAACTCTTTCAGCATGTCTTCGATTTCGTCTGTTTCGGACAAGCTTCTGCCTCTCAGCTATTTCTTGGTCTTTCTGGTGGGAGTGTCGCTACTCGTGCAGACTGCCCTAAATATGAGACGTGGTGAACCGCAAGTCTGTTCGATCCCAACAGTACGAAAACCCGACAAGGCCACTATTGCGGCGTTGGCGATCGGCGCTGGCATCATTCCGTGTCCTGGAGCGACGCTTATCCTGCTGTTTACCGTGAATCTTGGTATTCCCGGTTTGGGGTTGGCTGGGATGGTTGCCCTTGCCTTAGGAATGGGATTGACCACATCAATGGTCGCCTGCCTTACGCTGGGATTTCGTGGCTCGGTGTTAAGTCTGGCCGAACGTTTATCAGCGACGATCCGGCCGCTTCAAACTGCATTCTCGATCGTGGGGGCGTTTGTCATCACCACGTTCGGTCTCCTCCTTTTCGTCGGCAGTATATAGGCGTTTCTACGATCTGGTGGCGGTAAGCGTGGCCTTGGATGGCAGTGTCCGGGGATGAGAAGAATAGCTGGAAATCAATACTGACGAAGGACGGCTTTGATGTGGAGTGTGTCATGAAGGGCACAGCCGAGAATCCCAAAATCGTAAATTTATGGATTGAAAATATAAAGGCGTCCCACTCGCACTTCAAATGATGTAGCGACAAAATAAGGCGTTTCGATGGGTTAATCCACTTTAGAACAATTAATGACTGAACTTCATTCAGGCAATCATTCGCCCAGACTTGGGAAGAACCCTTGCGAGAACTGGAAGAGTTCTCGCAAGGTAATGTAGAAAAAGGGATGCTTTATAAGGCACGCATGAATGCGGTGAGAGACTTTTTCTCTTCAGGAGTCAATTTCAGACCCTGGATAAGATTGAAGAACTCCACGGTGTCTTCAAGGGTCAGCAGACGCCCGTCATGGAGATACGGGGGCGAGTCTTTTATACCCCGTAGCGGAAAAGTCTTGATGGGTCCGTCGGCGGAGGCCATGCGCCCATTAATCATTTTGGGTTTGAAGAAGCGCTCGGCTTTTAGATTGTGCATGAGATTGTCGGTGTAGTAAGGTGCCGGGTGACAGATGGCGCACTTGGCCTTTCCAAAGAATATTTCCTGGCCCTTCATTTCCAGATCCGATGCTTTGGCCGGGTCTAGCTTACCGTAAATGTCCAACTTAGGCGCCGGAGGAAAATCCAGCAAGTCTTGAAATTCGGCCATGAAGTGAACCTGGCTTCCCCGCTCCAGAACGTTAACCCCTTTTTTGGTCGCTATCACCGGGTCTCCGTCAAAATATGCCGCCCTCTGTTCAAATTCGGTGAAGTCCTCAATGGATTTCAGCGCGCGCTGGGACCCGAACAATCGCTGAATGTTCACGCCCCTAAGAGTTGGTGTGTCCAAACGATGTCTAAACTCTTGAGGTCTGATGTCTCCCACTAGGTGGGTCGCAGCGTTCGTATGACCGTTAGTGTGACAGTCCATGCACGTTACGCCCCGATTAGGTTTCTCCGATCGACGATCCTCTGTCTGGTTAAATTGCTGTTGAGGAAACGGAGTGACCAGCAATCGCAGTCCCTCAATCTGCTTGGGATTGAGTATGCCGTTGAAGAGGTCGAAATAATTGTTAATGGTAATGATCTGTCCTTTAGAGACATCCCCGAGATCGGGGCGAGTCGTCAGGAAAATAGCCGGAGGAAATTCCGGTAGAAAATGGTCGGGAAGATCATAATCCAGATCGAATCGGGTTAAGTCTCCTAATCCCTGCTTTTTGATCTCCTCAATGTAGAACTTGGGGAAAAGTTGACCCCCTTCGGGATGATTAGGATGGGGCAAAGGATAGAATCCAGCCGGCCAAAGGTCCTTTTGAAGGATCTGCTCCGGGGTAAAGGAAGCGAGTTGCTCCCAAGTTGTCCCTGCCGGGAGTTTGATACGGGTCCCTTCCTGAATCTTCTTTCCCCTGCTCATTACAGTGTCTTTTGAGGGGTGATCACTTAAATCGTACCGTTGCTCCAATAGATTCATTTGGCGCTTCATAATTTCAGGTTTGGCCGCTTTCATGCGGGTCATGACCGAATCAAATGGTTCGGTTAGCGCCACCGGGGCATAACTGGTGGGTCTTGTCTGAGACTCAGCCCAGATAACGCCAGTCATAGCCAAAGCGCAACAGAGCGCCAGCGCCAATGGAGGCGCCCACTTGGTAAACCTTCCTTTCATTTGCTGTTCCCTCCTTTTTGTCTTTTTGGATCTCCTACAGCCATCATGATCCGTCATCCTTATTAATACATATTATTGTTGGATACTGATTATCAATTAATAATCATACTATGATCATGGCTGACTCCTGTCAAGCCCAAAATAGCTACAGTCGCCTCCAAAAAATACTTTTCAAATAACCAGTCAACCGAGGCGCCATATTGGTTCTAGGACACAATTATATGGATCGTGGCACACTATTTACAATGGCTTCAAACAGCCTACATTGTCAATAGTTGGATGTTCCTTCCGATCCAGTGTACATTATGAGGGTCGCATTTCCAGCGCGAATGGAGTTTAGCAATTAACCTACGATGAGGACATAGTTGTCTGTGAACATTCAACTCGACCGAGATTACAACCGCTGAGGGAGAAAAATGGGTTCATTGAGAAGACGATTATTTACTGCAATAGCAATTTTCATTGTCTTCAGCATCAATTGCGTCGCCTATGCTGAATCTAACAACCTTGAAAAAGCCAAGGGAGTAATTTTGATGATCGGAGACGGCATGGGAATCAATCAGGTTAAATCCGCCGAAATTTATTCCCGAGCCATTCTGGGCCAAGACCTTTCCATCAGTTCAATTGAAACGAGTGGGCTTACAACTACGCACGCGGCCAATTCCAAGGTTACCGACTCTGCGGCTGCTGCCACAGCCCTTTATTCAGGATACAAGACGGATACGGGAAAACTGAATATATTGCCGGACGGAAGAAAGGTATTTAACGTCGCCACAGCGGCAAAGAATGCTGGAATGTCGGTTGGTGTGGTTAGCACGACCCGCGTGACGGACGCGACTCCGGCCGCTATTTACAGCAACTCTCCCCGTCGCGACTGCGAAGCTTACATTGCCGGACAGTTGCCGGAGTTTTCGCCTGATGTGATCCTGGGCGGAGGGGGGGCGTATTTTGTCCCATCAAGTCAAAAGGGTAGCAAGAGGACTGATCAGAAAGATATCATTGAACTAATGAAGGGCAGGGGTTACGGATTCGTAGAAAACAACTCAGAACTGAAAGCAGTGAACCCTAAAACAGTCGATAAACTCTTTGGATTGTTCTCCACATCAAACATGGCGTTCGCAATTGACCGTGAACACCATGACGCTTTTTCGGCTCAGCCAAGCCTCGCGGACATGACGAAAGTGGCCCTCTCCATCGTCGGGAAGAATCCTAAAGGTTTCTTCATTATGATTGAAGGAGGGCGTATTGATCACGCGTGCCACCTCCATGACATCAAGACGATGATAACCGAAACGCTGGATTTCGACGCGGCTGTGGGAGCGGCTTTGAGCTATCAAAAAACTCACCCTGATGTGCTGGTAATAGTAACAGCGGACCACGAAACCGGCGGACTAACCCCTGCTGTAGAGGGAACAGAATTCTCTGTCGAGCCTCAATCTTTGGTACCCATAAAGAAGAGCCTGGACTTTGTGGCCAACAAGATCAAGAAAGACCCTGAACGCCAAGACGCCATATTGAAATCCGCAGGGCTGGATCTGACGGAAGATGAATCTACACTATTCAGAAACAATCAAACGAAAGCAGTTGAAGAGAAACCTTCGGGAAACAAAAACACCGCCAAACCTAAATTTGCGAAGTCGGCGACCATGGAAGCGCTAAGCGTAATCACAAGCGCAAGGGCGAAGGTGAACTGGACTACATTCGGTCATACCGAACAGCCTGTTATGACTAAAGCGGTTGGACCCGGAGCACAGCTATTTTCGGGAAACTATGACAATACGGATATAGCCAAAAAAATTGCGGAGATATTAAATCTGTCTCTGCCCGGTCCGTCGCTGGAAAGAGATGAAACCTCGATTGCGCCGTCGGCCGGCGGAGCTGCGACCTGTCCATAAATTTCAAAAAAAATATTGACATATTGAAGAGACATGATTTAAGCTACTTTCGGATAATGTACAATTAAATACAAAAGGAAATACTTTGGGGAAGACGGTGAAAGACCGTCGCTGCCCCGCAGCTGTAACCGTTGACGAAATCCGCATTTAATCCACTGGAACAAGTTCTGGGAAGGAGCGGAGAGTAGGGCGAAACGGAAGTCAGAATACCCGGGTATATTCCTAACCCTATAAAACCTGCGCGGGCAGACAAGGGAACAGGAATTCGTTCTGAAACCCTTTTACCGTTCAGGTAAAAGGGTTTTTTATTTTAACCGGTGGGAAATAATAAGGAATTTTCAGAGCCGCTAGTTTCCCACCTTTTACCAGCCTCCACAAGTCAGGCTCGATAATGTCAGCAGGATTTAGTGTTTGGTCGATTGACCGTTCGCTGATTCCGACCACTTGAGTTTTGTTCTGATGCTAATAGGTAAATGTCACATTATATCAATTGGTTAATGTCTAACGCTACGTATTCTTTTCGATATTGGAGGTCTAAATGTCTCAGACACACCAAAGCTTAATAATGAGTTTGTTGTTGTTAATCGTTATCGGATGCTTTACGGAATCACAGGGTGGAGGGGTTCCTCAGGTCTGCCAACCGGCGGCGCCTTCGTGTTACGCTCCTGTACCTGCGCCGTGCGGCCCGGCTCAACCAGCGGCCTGTCAAAATTTTCCATCGCAATATCGGCCAGTCCCGCCCCCTGTTAAAGTTACGTCATGTCAGCCGAGGCTAGTCCCCTTAACTTACAGGGAAGAAGGTCCCGTCAGAAGCATTGTGATCAATGCTGTTGGGCTTCTTAAGGCGACAATTCAGTTACCGTTTAGGGCGATTGAGGCGGTCTTGCCAGTGAATCGCTCAAAACCATGCGCTCCGGTATGCGGCAGACCTCAACCCCCTGTTTGCGGGAATCCCATGCCTCCAACGTTTTGTGCATCTCCTCCGATCCCGGCGTGTGGCGTTCGCCCGGTCGCCTGCGCCCCATCAGCTCCATGCGTTGGACCTCTTCCCCGTCAGGCTGCGCCTAATTGTTGTGGTCCTCAACTGCCGCCTCAATTAGTTCAGGAGCACAGATTGCCGCCGGTAGAGCCAAATAATCTCCTGCAGGGGATAATAAACGTCCCCGGGGCAATCGTTCGGGACGACCGTTGGTTTGGGGACCTGTTTCGGGATAATCCCAACGGACCTTACGCATGCGGTCGACCAGTCAGGCCTTAGTTTTGCCGTCAGTCTCTACGTAATGGAGAAACAGTCTCATGAGAATTAACTATAAATATAGACCTGGAACTCTAATCAGAGTGGTCATGGCATTATTCATGTGCCTAGTAGCAATTGAAAGGGGCGTGGCTCAGGACGCGGCCCCGGTTCCATCCGAGCAACTGCCGAGTGTGCAGGTGCAGGCGCCGGCGGCAGGTGGCGCATCCCGAGCGGCCAGATCGGAAGAAGGTTTTGGTTACGGGGACCCCATACCTTCGGGACAACCTTTTTCAGATTTTGCTCCTACCAGTTCGGAGGTCGTCTCGGCGACACGAGGTATTGCAAATCTTGCCACAATACCATCCGCTGTAAGTGTGATAGAAAACAAGGGCATCAGAAGCTTGGGCAATACGGGCGTAACGGAAATGCTGCAGGGGCAGACTGGGCTTTGGACCTCCGGCTTTTCGGGCAATCCTGCCGATGCTGCGATTGTTCTTAGAGGCTTTTCAAATGAAGCCCCCAATAGGGTGGCGTATCTCGTCAACGGCCGAAGCCTAAACTTGCCGCGCACGGAAGTTAATACCAACTTTCTATTTCCCGAGTCTATTGAGAGAATCGAAATATTGCGGGGTGACGCAACAATCCAGTTTGGGAACAATGCCCTGGCCGGGGCTGTTAACGTCATCTTGAAGAATCCTAGATTGAATCCCGGCTCATATTTCGGAGTTGAAGGTGGCTCCTGGCACACTGACCGTGAGTGGGCGGGCGTAAATTTTGTCAAAGAGTCAG
>JAZDKD010000315.1:0-10808 GCA_043803345.1 Pseudomonadota bacterium | reverse complement strand
GGCGCAATACAGAAAGAACAGCTTCCGAATCCAATATTGCACTGATAAAAAATCGGTTCATCACCTGTCGCTGTGAGTGAAAATCTTCTAATGCAAATTTGCTTTGGCCTTCTTTGGTAAGCAAGTAAATGCTTTCCACGTCGTCATCTGTTTTGTGATTAAGGTCAAGAAAGTTAAAGTTGTAGACAAGCTCTTGTTCAATGGGTTGACCAAAAATGATGTGATAAATATGCCAGTGAATGCCGTTGGTTAGAATGACCCATTCCACGCCTTGGTTAGCCGCGTAATCTATGGCTTGTTTGGTGTGGGCTTCCTTTAATTCAAGTCCAATTGCTTTGACTTCTAGGAGTAAAACCAACTTCCCATCGAGTTTAATAGCCAAGTCGCAATAGGTGCCGCGAATGGCCAATTCTGATGTGATTTCGGAGTATTTATCGTAGCCGAAAATTTCGGCTAGCATATCAGAAACAATGGTTGAAGTGTCTGATTCGTTGCAATCTCTCGATTTTGCGGAAGCAAGGATGGTTTGGAATTTTTTAATGCCGGTTTGCAACCGCTCGGCTACTTTGCTTGGAACGTTAAATGACATTATACAATCTCCTTTTGTTTTTGTAGCTAAAGGCTTTTACTCGGAAAAGAATTTTCTGAGTAATGTCCATAAGCAACATGCGCGCTACAGGGTTTGAACCTGTGACCTTTCGCGTGTGAAGCGAACGCTCTACCACTAAGCTAAGCGCGCAAAGGAAAGGGTGAAGTTTATTACGCTATTGCTTTTGAGGCGATAAGATTTTTAGAGGAGCGCAGGTTGGGGGCTTTGCGGTTTATTTTTTTCCTTTTGCGCTGAAGATGGGTTTTCCTTTTTTCCATGTTTGGAGGACGCGGAAGTTTTGGTCAAAGGCGACGAGGTCGGCTTGCAGGCCGGGGCGAATGGAGCCGATGCGGTTTTCGAGGCCGAGCCGCCGCGCGGGGTTGAGTGTGGCCATGCGGATGGTTTCGTGGAGAGGCGCGTCGGTTTGTTGTGTCATCACGCGGACGGCGTCAACCATGCGGATGATGCTGCCGGCCAGCGAGGAACCGTCCATGGTGAGCGCGTAGCCGCTATGAACGCGCGCGCGCTGGTTAAGGCCGACGGTGAAGGAGCGTCCGACGGGGAGGCCTGCGCCTGCTGTGGCGTCGGTGACGAGGATGAGATGGTTCGGCCCTTTGGCGCGGTAGGCAAGGCGCAGGAGGGTGGAGGTGACGTGAAAGCCGTCGGCGATGAGTTCTGCGTGGACGTCGGGATGAGCCAGCGTCCATTCCACTGCTCCGGCTTGGCGGAAGGGAGCGAGTTTTGAGCAGAAGGACATGGAGTTGAAAAGGTGCGTGACGTGATCTACTCCGGCGGCGTAAGCGGCGTTCATTTGCCAGTCTTTTGCGTTGGTGTGGCCAGCGCTGACGAGGATGTTTTTCTTTTTCAGGGCGCGGATGAGGGGATGGGCGCCCGCTAATTCAGGAGCGAGGGTGATTTGGGTGATGGAATGGGCGTAGGGCAAGATTTTTTCCCATTCCATATCTTGAGGAAGGCAAAGGGATGTGTGTTCATGCGCCCCGCTGTTTTCGAGTGAAAGGCAGGGGCCTTCCACATGGATGCCTAGCAGGGCTGCTCCTTCAAGGTCGGGTTTGGAAGCGGCTAGTTTAAGGACTTTTTCCAACTGCGGAAAATCACTGGCAACGGTTGTGAGGGCTAGGGATGTTGTGCCGCCGGAGGCGTGGTAGCGGCTGATGGCGCGCCACGCCGGTAAGGTTGCTTCCATGGCGTCGCGGCTTTTGGCTCCGTGAACATGGAGGTCTATGAATCCGGGGGCGAGGTAAGCGCCTTGTAAGTCCAAGCGAGAGGGGACGGCAGGCGTTTTTTTTGAAGGGGTGATGGCGATAACTTGGCCGTCTTTCATTTGGACGGTGTGATCTTCCAAGATTTGATCAGGGAGAATGACGGCGGCGTGGTCAAGGCAGATTGTTTCAGAACTTTTTTTCATTTGCAGTTATTATTAAAAAAAGCAGGCCGCCTAAAAAGGCGGCCTGCGGTTGAACATCATTTTTACCAGTCGCTTAACGATTGGAACGAAGCTCGGTTCTGATTTCTTGAAGCGCCCTTTCTTCTTCTCTGGTCAGCACAACTTCTTCTTCTTTCACAACTGTTGTGGTTTTTTCGGGCCACCATTGTTTGATGGATTGGAGGAGTCCTCGGACGTCCACTCTCTTGCCGTAATAACCCATTTTTTGTTCTTTACGCGCAAGAGCGTTCTTTTCTTCGATGTATCGTCTGGCCAATTCCTTTTGTTGAGAGCGACTCAAACGCTCAATTTCGAGGGTTTCTTGTTGTTGTCTTTGCTGGTTAAGCCTGTCTAATTCTTGTTGTCGGGATTGCTGCTCAAGAGATTTTTGCCTTTCGACTCTTTCAACCTCTCTTTGTTTTTCGATACGAATGGTTTCTTGTTCTCTTTCAAGTCGAGTGATTTCTCTCTGTCGCTCCATGAGAGCCAACTCTTTTTCTCTCTTTTGTTGTTCGATCATTTGTTGGCGTTGGAGAGCCAGTTCTTTTTCTTTCTCAAGTCGGACGACTTCTTCCTGACGTTGTCGTTCGAGTTCGGCGAGTTGTTTTTGGCGTTCTGCTTCAGCTAGTTCTGTTTCCCTTTTCTTTCTTTCAAGATCGAGCTGTCTTTGTTGTTCCATTTGTTTCTGTCGTTCGAGTTCGGCGAGTTGTTTCTGACGTTCCGCTTCAGCTAGCTCGGCTTCGCGTCTTTGTTTTTCGAGTTCAAGCTGTCTTTGTTGTTCCAATTGTTTTTGCCGTTCAAGCTCGGCGAGTTGTTTCTGTCGCTCTGCTTCAGCTAGTTCCGCTTCGCGTTTTTGTTTTTCGAGTTCAAGTTGTCTTTGTCTTTCCAGTTCTTTTTGTCGTTCGAGTTCGGCGAGTTGTTTCTGTCGCTCCATTTCTGCTAGCTCTACTTCACGTTTCTTTCTTTCAAGCTCAAATTGTCTTTGCCGTTCCAATTCCAATTGTTTTTGTCTTTCCATCTCGGCGAGCTGTTTTTGTCGCTCTATTTGCACTAATTCCGTGGCTTTGCGTTGCTGCTCCAACAAGGCGAGTTGCTTTTGGCGTTCCAATTCCGCCGCTTTTCTTTGCCGTTCTAATTCCAATTGCTTTTGTCGCTCCATTTCCGCCAATTCCGCGGCCTTGCGTTGTTGCTCTAAGAGGGTGAGTTGTTTTCGTCGCTCTATTTCTATTAATTCCGCAGATTTACGTTGTTGTTCCAGCAAGACGAGTTGTTTTTGTCGCTCCAACTCCGCCGCTTGTTTCTGTCTTTCCAATTCGGCCAATTCCGCCGCTTTCCTTTGTCGTTCTAATTCCAATTGCCTTTGCCGTTCCAATTCTTTCTGACGTTCCATTTCGGCTAGTTGTTTTTGTCGCTCTATTTCAGCTAGCTGGGCCTCGTGTTTTTGTCGCTCCATTTCGGCTAATTGTCTTTGCCTTTCCAGTTCGGCAAGTTGCTTTTGCCTTGCAAGTTCCGCAAGCTCTTGTTCTTTTTTGATGCGCTCCAGTTCCGCTTGATGCTGCCTTTCCAGTTCTTCCCGGCGTTGTCTTTCAAGTTCTCTTTGTCTTTCCATCTCGGCTAGTTCCGCCGCTTTTCTTTGCCGTTCCAGTTCCAATTGTTTTTCATACTCCAAGCGCTTGTTGATCATCGTTGCGCTGCTCCATCCTCGGCGAAGATAAAGATATTGTTGCATTCCCGCTCTTAAAACCGCTACGCCCACGGTGCTGTTGGGGTTAAAATCTAGGAGGTAGGCGACATCGCGCGGGTTCATGTTTTCCGTCGTCACATTGCTCACGGCGAGAATGATGTCGCCGATTTGAAAGCCTGCTTCTGCCGCCGCCGAGCTTTCATAAAGGCTGCGCACCATGACATGCCCGTTGTCTAATTCCATTGTAAGCCCTTGCGCTTGAGAAGAAAGGGGGTAAGCAGCTTCCACCCATTCTTCCGCCATGGATAATGGCAGAAAGGCAAATGTGGCGAGGAGGGTAATTCCGAGAACAAAACGATGATTTTTCCGCATAAATTTTAAAAGGTTTTCGGGGGTGCACCATGAAGAAATTGCTTACTCTTGGCAAGCATGAAATTAGGCGTGGCTGAAGAATTTAGAAGGGGGAAATGACGGTGGTGATGGGCAATGTTTTTATGGCTTGAGAAAAAAAGGAAGAGGCCAGTGAATTCGGGAGAATTGCCTGCATTGTCAACCATAGGTATGAAAGACTAGTGTGACATCCCTCCCTATGCGTCAAGGGAATTTCGTCAAAAATTTGTTAAGTGTTGAGAAATGGGGCAAAAAAAGTGGCAGGTTGGCGAAAAAGTGAGTTAGTTGTCGGGGGGGTAAAGCGAGGCGGGAGTCGGAATCGAACGATGCTCGCGTCCGTGATGCCCGATTAGGCATATATCCCGCATATTCCCGCTCGAATCCGCCATATTGCCTTATATAGCTTTTAGTGGAGATATCGGTGGAGTTTTCACCCCCGACTACCGCCTCCGTCCTCATGGTTAAAATATCCGTCTTCATATTTACTTAATACGACAAAACGGAAGAGGTTAGCAAATTTTTTGAGAGGCGTCTTCGGCAGGAGCGCGAGCGATCAGGCGAGGTTGCCAAATTACGGAGTCGCATCTAATGCGGGGAGCGAGGTATACGTAAATTTTTAAAAAATTTTTAAAAATCCTTTCTTTTGTCCTACCGGACTCCCATACTATCTGATAACATTTCTCGAATGTCACATTAGCGAAAATAATTGCTCGGTATGCTATGTGAGGCGGGATGACTATGAAATCTGAGAAAGATAGAAAAGTCCGAAAAGCATCGGTCATAAGACCGTCGTATAAAACAACACATGGGAAGTGTTTTTGCGGAAAATCTGAAAGTATATTAACCAACCTAAAACGTAGTGATTTGCATGGCGGCGTCGATCTGATTTTTACTTCACCACCTTTCCCCCTGAATAAGAAGAAGCGTTACGGCAATCATCAGGGCCAAGAATATATAAACTGGCTTGCTAGTTTTTCCGACCTATTCAAAAAGATTTTGAAGCCGAATGGATCTATTGTGATGGAAGTCGGCAATGCATGGGAACCAGGGAGCCCAGTGATGTCTACCTTGTCATTGAAAGCACTTCTTGCTTTTTTAGAGAAGGGCGGATTTTATCTGTGTCAACAATTCATCTGGAATAACCCTGCCCGCCTTCCTTCACCAGCTCAATGGGTAACAGTGGAGCGAATTCGAGTGAAAGACTCTTTCACACATCTTTGGTGGATGTCGCCATCCGCAAGGCCGAAAGCCAACAATAGGCGAGTTCTAAAGGAATACAGTTCATCGATGCAGGAACTTCTACGTCGCCAGAAGTATAATAGCGGCAAGCGTCCTTCTGAACACACAATCGGAGAAGAGTCGTTCTTGTCTAATAATGGCGGTGCCATTCCGAGTAACGTCATCACCCTTTCAAACACTGCGGCGACGGGCGATTATCATCGGTATTGTCGTGAAAAAGAACTTGTGTTGCATCCGGCGCGAATGCCAGTCGGATTGGCTGAATTTTTTATCAAATTTTTAACCGAAACGGGCGACGTTGTGCTGGATCCTTTTGCGGGCAGCAATACGACTGGTGCTGCTGCGGAGTCTTTGAAGCGAAGATGGATTGCGATTGAAGCTGAGAAGGACTATGTCAAGGGTTCCCGCGGGCGTTTTTTAAAGTATCATAACAAAAACAGGTGAATGAAAATGCGCGATCCAGTCGAATTTTTGAAAAAGACTGTGGATTTAACACCGTATGCATTTCCACCCAATGCCCCCAAGTGGTTGGGGGCGCTTTCTTGTTATCTCAATAAGGATTTAGGAATTTTAGCGATACTCGGACCTAACGGTCTTAATGTTAGTGCGTCCGCTGGCGTTAGTCGGGTGTCTCCAGATCCATTAGTTCTCAACTTGGCGGCATTGATCAGTTTCTCCCGCGAAGATAAGCCGGGTCGAAATATATCATTGGGACTTCCACCCGGTGCGCGCCACATTCCGCTTTTATTTGCCACTACCAGCGTTCTTGCCGATTTTTTACATAAACAAACTTGCCTGAAAGGCAGACCGAACAAAAATCTTTCAGGGGTATTGGTGGTGAGTAAGGATTTAGATATTCGAAGCCGCTATTGCGATCTTAAGATAAAAACTGAGCCTCTCGATCATGCGTATCCGGGTAGTCGAATGCGCCCCAATGGAGAAATCGTTTCCCTTAGACCTCATGCCAATAACTTAGGAGGCGGTGTTTGTTTTTTTTCGCCGGGACAAAACTTGCCTCAGACGAGACTCCGACCGAGCTTGGCGATCTTGGATTTTCGCTACGGTATTTTAGCGAAACGAGTCAAAGAAATTACGCTTTGGGTGCGCAGTCTTCATCAAGCGTCAGAGATTTTGGCTATCTATACGGTCGGAGACCGCGACACATACGATGCATTGCAGGCTCTACGTTTCGAGAATTTTCCCATTGATCATGAGGCACTGTCTATCTGCACCAAAACAAAGTTTTTCCGACCCTCTACTCAAGGCGAGGTTGATTGGAATGTGATGAAGGAACCTAAATATTTGGAGCGCGAGCATCAAGTCATTCTTGTCGAGGGAGGCGAGGTTGAAAGAAGTTTAATCGAAGTACAACAAATGCTCCTGTCTCAGCGCCAGCAAGAAAACAAAGGATTGAATAGAGCGTTTTGGATATTCGCCACTTTAATACGCCTACCCGTTCCCCCTTATTGGTATGAGCAAAGCGCACGGGATCTTGGCAGATTTACGCTAGGTCGATTGATTGATCAACTTGCGGTACGTCATGATTCCGGAATGGGCGCTGCGTTACAGGCTCTCAAAATGAAATTTGAGACTATTTTGCAAAATCTGCAAACCTCTAATCCCCGCGCCGAAAAAATAAAGTCTGTCCTGCCGTCTTTGGTTGAGGAGGGAGGAGAGGTGTTATTACTGGTGCGTGACAAGGTCTCCGAGTGTGCCTTGCAAAATTGGTTGCATGGCGAGGTTTTTCCTAACGCGTCGTGGCTACGGAAAGTTAAAATTCTCGCTTGTCCCAACTATTCTCACGCTGCTCAAAAAAGTTATCCAATCGTTTTAGCCAACGGTGCATTTCCTCAAAGATACAGATGGGCTGTCGGCGGAGCTCTTGGGGACACAGTAAAATTCCTCGCATACTCTTCGGAAATCGAAACCATTGCTAATCAGTTAGAAGATGTTTACGGGGAAAAATTTCTGCAAACCCGAGCCAACGAAAGAGAAAGTTTCTTTTCGAATCAAAAATTTCAAGTTGATAAAATATTCACAGTTTCGAAACGCTGGACTCCGTCGCTCGTTTTTCAAAAACCTCAGATAGCTTCCGGCAAAACAGAAAAGCACGATACCGCATTTCAAGCCACGGCTAAAGATTTTAGAGACTTGCCGCAGATTCTTGAAACAGTGAAAACTTCTGAGGAACACAATGCTGAAATCGCGCGTTTGGAAGAAGATGGAAGGCGTATGCTTTGGGAAGATAGTATCGACGAAGAATCACAAGACATCGAGTCAACAGAACTTATCGGCGGCAGCTTTCATAAAGACGACGTTCCATGCTATCGCTTTGAAGTCCAATGCAAGCAGGGAAATAGAATTTTGTGGCTTGCACAAGACCGCCCTGTCGAATGTCTCAAAAAGAAAAAAAACGGCGAAGTTGAAATTTTAGCACTATCTCCCGACACGATGGACATCGGCGATACCATCGTTTTGGTCGAAGAGAACGCTAGAGGCAGCCTTTTTGATCGAGTCGTTCAAATCGCGGAAAACCAACCGGAACTTCAATATCTCGCAGCCTACCGTCGTCAGTGGAAGGAGGCGATCGGCGTTCTCGATAGTAAATATCGATGCTTTGATTTAGGTTATGAAACACTTCATGAAAATCTTCGGGCACAGGGATCTACTATTTCTACCAGTCTTAGCGTGCGTAATTGGGTGCGTGGATATGTCATAGCACCTGACGACATTTCTTCTATTATCGCAGTCGGAAGACTGGCGGGATTTGATTCGATTGAGAAAGATGCGCAAAAATTCGATAAAGCCTTCCGTGCCATTCGCGCTATCCACCAAACTTTGGGCAGAAAATTGACGAGAACTATTCATAAATCCTCTCGTTATTTGACTGATGAGGAAGACAAAAATCAGACGGCACTCTGGTTGCCAGTCGAAGAAATACTCGACACTGTCGACTTGGCAGAAATTCACGGGAAAGCAGAAGCTCCTCGACTATATCCTCCTTACATGGTCGGACGCTTATTAACAACATAACTATGAGCAATTCAAAACAAGATATAGAAGATCAGAAGCAGAAATTGATCGAACACCTCATCAGTGAGGTTGCTGATGGCATAAGCGGGCGCGATCATGCAGAAGTATTTGATGCATCGCCATCCCGCGTCCTGTTTGCTGGAGTCCTTCAACCGTCGCGGCGCAATGATGAGGCAAAGCTCGAGATAGGAGGAAATGTGCCTCCAGCTAATACGTCATTAGGATTAGATTTTAAAGTTCGTCCTAAAAATGTCACCTCCATTCGATTGACCATTGCTCCACGTTGGAGCCTCTATTACCCCATCTTCCCGAGTCTTTCCCAAACAATTTTTGCAAATAAAAATGTTCAGAGTGTCGATAAACTGGATCAGCAACCTCCTTTACTGACGAAAGAAACTATGTCCGAAGAGGATGTTGAATCATTGGAGGTGGATGAGGATGAGTCCTCTGATTTAAAGGATGAGGAGCCCAAAGAGAATCTCATAAAATCTAAGCATGGAAGCGTTCTTCTCCCGCGAGTCTTTTGGCGACACGATGTGATTGTCGAACCCATTGTTTTGGATGTGCCGCTTACTCCCAATACCCAAATCGTCGGCGGAAAGGAAATACAGGCGGCTCTAGAAAAAGCTCGAAAGGAAATACAGGCGGATACGAGTCTCTGGAAGCATCTTTCAAAACCATCTGATGCCAAACGCGATCTTGGCGATGCCTCGGTCTTGATTACCGGTGAGTCTTATCAAAAATCACTGGATGAACAAGGGAAAACGCTCTTTGTTTTACCGCCATGGGCGGCCTCTATCAAAGTTGACATTACTCCGGAATTAAATGCAGAAAACACTCTAAAAATTAGCGTTCTAATATCTAATACCACCATTACTGCTGCCCCCGACGAAAAGATTGATTGGAATTTGGAAGAACGGTCAATCTTCGACACGCAAATGACGATTGAAATCGGAGGCGGCGATTTACAACCGTTGGATTTTTTTCTGGCTCCCGAAGACTATCGATGTAAGCCTCAAATGCCAGCGCGAGGCGTAAATTGCACTGCCAAATGGAGTGTGGAGAAACCTAATCTACTTCGAACTGAAACATTGCCCGTCTTTAAGCAGCCCTATTACCGAACCAAAGAATCTTTCGAAGTCCCGTTTGCCAATTTAGATACTGATAATCCAACTATCGAATTAGAACGCATAGCCCAGGAAATGGATGTCTACCTGAAGTCATGGAGCAAGTTTTTACTCGAAGAAAAGTCTGCAACGTGGGGACAGCACGAATTAGACGCGTGTTCCCGAGATCGAGACGAATTTAGCAAAGAAATAGAAAATTATCGATTGGGTATTGAAACATTGCGAAGAGATCCCAAACTCGTCGAGGCTTTCCGTCTTATGAATCGAGCATTCGCAAAACTTGCTCGATCATCTGAAGGGCGTGTCAAGGCGTGGCGCTTGTTTCAAATCGGTTTTATTGTTTCGCAGTTACCATCACTTGCGGTTCGCGAACTTGATAGTTCCGCTATGGATAACTACTCCCAAACTCTGCGCTCTTTGTTAAACGAAGTTGGAGTTCTTTGGTTCCCAACCGGTGGCGGCAAAACCGAAAGTTACTTAGGACTTATTGCTACGGCTCTTGTTTATGATCGATTGCGCGGTAAAAATAGCGGGGTGTGTGCTTGGATGCGATTCCCTTTACGAATGCTCTCTCTGCAACAGCTCGAACGTCTTGCTAAGGTGATCGCGGTGCTAAACGAAATGCGCAGCGAATGCCCGCGTATCTCTTCGGGCGATCCTTTCGCCATCGGATATTATGTCGGCGAGTCGGTAACGCCCAATAGCATCAACAAAGACAAGATGAGAGAATTAGAAACGAATATATCCGCCCGTGAGAATCTTCGTCTTATTAGAAAATGCCCTTTTTGCGGAGGTGCTGTGAACATCGAAGTCATTCGTTCGAGTTGGCGAGTAGCTCATGTATGCGCCAATTCACAATGCTTTTCTAATACGTCAGAGAGTCTCGGCTTCTACAAAGGTTCGTTGCCGCTTTGTGTCGTAGACAGTGAAATTTACAGATATTTACCGTCTGTTTTAGTTGGAACGGTAGACAAACTCGCAATCATCGCTCGTAACCAGCATTTCGCGCAAATTATTCGCGGTGCCCACCAAAAATGTCCTATCCATGGATATACGTCCTACAATAAATGCATCGTCGAGGGGAACTGGGGTGCTAATTGCTCTAAAACAAAACGTGATCTGCTTAAAGTTCCGTTATTCAAAGACCCCGGTATCTCGTTATTGATACAAGACGAATTGCACTTGTTGCGCGCGGAACTCGGGGTTTTCAACGGACACTATGAAGGATTGCTCAGGTATCTCGGAGAAAAGACTTATATGCGGCCTAAAATATTAGCCGCAACCGCCACCATCGAGGCATAC
>JAZDKD010000314.1:0-5580 GCA_043803345.1 Pseudomonadota bacterium | reverse complement strand
TCGATCCTTCATCAATTTTTCAAGCTTTTCTGGGTCAGCGTATTTATTGTGAAAGTTTTTTAAATAATGTTTTGGCTTGGTGACAAGCTCCATGCCGTGTGGACAGGCCAGTTGCTTCAGAAAAATACTGTATGGCTTGGTGAATTCAATTCTGAATGTGTAGTCGTCTATTTTTTCAACTTTTGGCGGCGCGCCGTCCGGAGAAAGCCAGTTAGGAATTGCAACCGTAAGTTCCTTGTCCAGCAGAATGTCTTCGAAATAGAAAATTATGTCATCAGCTGTGAACGGCTCCCCATCTGACCACTTGACACCCTTTACTAGGTGGAAAGTGTATACTCGTCCGGTATCATCGATCTCCCATGATCCGGCCAAATTTGGCTCAACTTCGAACTCCGGGTTCCAACGTACCAATGGCTCGTAAAGTATTCTTCGTACACCAACCAAATCGGACATGCCTGTGTAGGCCCGGCGCCACATACCCCCATAATTGCCGGTATGATCAATCGGTTTGACGACTACAGGAACTGGAGGGAGTCTTTTTTCAACCTCGGGCAATTCACCACTTTTTACCGCCTTCGAGAAGAAAGGCGCTTCGTTGAAGGCGTAAACGAAGGGAACCCAAAGGACTAGAGCCAGCAATTGAGTTAGGGTTATAACCCGTGCTAGCATTTTTGCGGCTGACCAATCCGACATCAACACTCCAGTCGTTTAGAGCACATGCTACATACAAAGAAAAAACAATCCATTTCTAAAATGGAATGTCATCGTCCGGAACCGCAGGCGGCGCTGAAGGTCCCCTGCTGTCGGACCTCGGTCTGCCCGCAGGTTGAGATGGCCCACCACCTGAGGGGACATTTCCTCTGAATCCTTCATCCTGAACTCTGGAAGGACCGCCAGTTCCACCTAAAAGAATCATATCATTGGCGACTATTTCAACCGTAACTCGCTTGTTGCCATCTTGGTCTTCCCATTCTCTGCTTTGAATGCGACCTTCGACATAGACCTGTTTACCCTTGCTTAGGTACTCCCCACAGATTTCGCCAAGACGCCCCCAAGCTACAATTCTATGCCACTCTGTTTTTTCTTGATCATTTCCATCCTGGTCCTTCCACCTTTGTGAAGTGGCAAGTGAAAAAGTGGCGACGGCTTTACCCGACGCGGTATACCGCACTTCAGGATCCTTCCCCACATTTCCCAGAAGAAGCGCCTTGTTAAGAGACCTCTGGGCCATTATCGCCTCCCTCCCTGTGATAAAACACAGGAAAAAAATTGCCGTAAGCTTATAGGAAAGGTTATCCTCTATGAAATCAAGTACGCTTGTCAAGTTTAAACAGCAATGTCGCTCCACCAAGGAGAAACACCCTGACCACGAGACGCAGGATATTGGAATTACTAAAGGAAACACCCATTACAGCGAGAGGATTGTCGCAAACACTGGGAATTTCTGAAAAGGAAGTCTATGAGCACCTGCCACATATTGAAAAGTCCTTGCGAACGTCAGGTTCGATAATTTATGAACCAGCGCGTTGTCTTGATTGCGGTTTCCTATTCAAGAAAAGGACGAGAATCACAACGCCGGGGAAGTGCCCTGTGTGCCGATCAGAGGCTATGTCGGCTCCGTTGTACCGTTATACATCAAAGGTCTCAAAAAAAGTTGGCCGGCAGAATTACAGAAATGACGAGAGTTCATTAAACGTTTATTCAAAGCCAGAAAGGTTTGCTGACATGAAACGCCCCGATATTGATGAAAAAGAAGAATCCGAAAAAGTTTGTGAGTTTCAAGAGGACCAATGGCTTCCTTCACAGGAAACCAGAATGCGCGACGTCATCTCCGAAATGGTGCGTTCCTGCAACGATGATAAAACCGTTGACCATGTTGGCGCCGCTCTTATCCCATCCAAAGATGAAATAATTCGAATACTCGGGATGCTCCAGGACGTTCTGTTTCCAGGTTTTTTTGGTAAACAGGAACTGAGCCCATCGACTCTTGAGTATCATTTGGGCAACGAGTTGATAAACCTGTTCGAGGCCCTTTCAACGCAACTGTCAAAAAGCATAAGACACGAGTGTCGCAGGACAGACAGTATCTGCGTGAAATGTGTTCAGAAGGGTCGGGATGAAGCGATCATGTTCATGGAGAAATTGCCGATTTTGAGACAGATTTTGGGCCTTGACGTCAAGGCTCACTACGATGGAGATCCTGCGGCTAAGAGTCTTGATGAAATTGTATTTTCCTATCCTGGGCTATATGCGATTTTCGTGTATCGGGTGGCCCATGAGTTGTTCGTAAGAAATATCCCTCTAATGCCAAGAATTATGACAGAACACGCTCATTCAATAACAGGAATTGACATTAATCCTGGAGCCACAATAGGCAAGGAATTCTTCATCGATCATGGAACTGGAGTGGTTATAGGTGAAACAACGAACATCGGCGCTCGAGTCCGCATTTATCAGGGCGTTACATTGGGAGCGCTTTCTGTTCCTCGAGAATCAGAGGGAGGCAATTCATTGAGAGGTCGAAAACGCCATCCAACAATTGAGGATGACGTTACGATATATGCTCAGGCCACTATTCTGGGGGGCAAGACAGTGATCGGAGCTCGTTCGGTAATTGGTGGCAACGTTTGGCTAACATCTTCGGTCCCACCCGACACCACGGTCCTAATAGAGCCTCCAGGCCACGTATTCAAGGATGAACGAGGTAAATAAAAAATCATCCAACGCTAATCTGGCTCTTCGCACGGAAATTAACCCAGAGTATTGAAGACAATTAATGTTTTTGTTAGGATATTTAGATTGAGTTATTTTTACATAAAATCAGTTTTGGAGAATAAAGTTGGCAAAAATATTTTACGATCATGACGCTGACCCATCTTTTTTGCAGGGCAAGACGGTGTCAGTCATAGGTTACGGCAGCCAAGGACATGCTCATGCCCTCAATTTGTCGGATTCAGGCGTTAAGGTAGTTGTAGGTCTTGATAAATCTAGCCGGAGATGGGCCAAAGTTGGCCAGGATGGCCTCGAAGTCATGGAAGTCGATTCCGCAACCCGAAACGCGGACATTATCATGATACTGGTTCCTGACGAAATTCAGGCAAGTCTATACCTTGAAAAAATTGCCCCAAATCTTGGAAAGGGTAAAAGTTTGGCTTTCGCCCATGGGTTTAACATTCATTTTGGTCAGATTACGCCACCCCAGGATATGGATGTTTTTATGATTGCGCCAAAAGGACCAGGGCACCTCGTCCGGAGAATGTATAAAACAGGATTTGGTGTTCCGGCTTTGTTAGCGGTTCATCAAGATTCGAGTGGCAAGTGCAGGGAAACCGGTATGGCTTACGCCAGAGCTCTTGGAGCTACCAGAGCTGGCTTAATTGAAACTACTTTCGCAGAAGAGACAGAAACGGACCTTTTTGGAGAGCAGGCGGTTCTTTGTGGAGGCGTTACAGCGCTGATTCAGGCTGGCTTTGAAACACTGGTGGAAGCCGGCTATCAGCCTGAGATAGCTTATTTTGAATGCTTACACGAACTTAAACTCATAGTTGATTTGATTTACGAAGGCGGAATAGGTCGTATGAGGTATTCAATCAGTAATACGGCAGAATATGGAGACTTGACGAGAGGTCCCCGAATTGTAAATGAACAGACAAAACAAGAAATGAAAAAAATCTTAACTGAAATTCGCAGTGGAGAATTTGCAAAAGAATGGATACTGGAAAACGCTGCGGGTCGTCCGGTATTTAAAGCCAAAGAAAGGTTGGGAACCGAACACCCAATTGAAAGAGTTGGGCATGAGTTAAGATCTATGATGAGTTGGATTTCTTCAGGTTTGGAAGAAAAATAGTTAAAAAATGTTTCCGGCAATCTGCATCAATTGATTGCGCGGGGCGTGACTAGACAGGCTCTTGCCCCGTTGTGAAAATTAGGATTTACCAAAAATATAATTTGATTTATAGAGGTCTGAAATCTCTGATTATTTTTTAAATCAGGTTTCCAAACCGTAACAAAGTATTTAAGGATGTCCCGCCGACATCCATATTTTAATTTTGGCGTCATGTGTCCAGGTTAACTGAGCCAGTGGATCTGAAACATGACGACACGAGGGGTGGACACTTTTTTCAGAAAGGTTCTTTCGTGTTATGATCAGAAGTATCCGAATCAAAAATTTTAAGAATTTCAAGGAAGCTGAATTTGACGTCAGACCTCTAAACATATTTCTGGGGCCTAACGGTTCCGGTAAGTCAAATCTGGGCAATTTTCTCCTGATGATTAGCTTTCTTGCGTCTGGTCCTCTAAGCAGCGCCTTCGGTCCCGGTCCATTTACTTTTAGACAAACATTGAGTCGTAAACCACATGATTCAGAGGACGGTCAGGATTTTGACCTTGGGATAGAAATAACCCTTGAAGTTGACGACATTAATTACTCTTATCGTCTTGTTTTCACCGAAATCAGGCGAAATGAATATTTGATAAAAGAAGAAACGCTTCAAGAAATTCAGGGAGAAATGCTGTTCACCATTTCTGATGTCAAGGCCCGTGAATCAAAAATGGCCCAGATGAGGAAAGGTCATGCTTGGAATGATTCTGAGAAACGAATTCGATCAGTAGCCCAATATCTGTCAAAAATAAAAAGATACAGATTTGTGCCGGATTGGATTAAGAAGCCCACTGCAATTCAGGACTCGTATTTGCTGGATCATACTGGAGAAAATCTTGCAGCAGTGTTACACTACCTCGAAAAGAACTATCCTGAGAACTTTTTTAATGTAGTTGAGGAAGTAAAAAGAGCGGTTCCAGGGATAAAAAGAATTTTTACACCCCATTTGGGAGATCCAGGGCAAGTTGGCATAGGAGTCGAAGAAGATCAAAAAACCGGGTATTTTGTTGGACCTCAGCTTTCAGATGGATTCCTCGTATTTCTCTCTCTATGCACATTGTTCAACCTACCGGACCAGCCTCGCATATTTTTCGTGGAAGAACCGGAGACATTCCTTAATCCCAATCGACTGAGAGTGCTCTATGGACTGATCAATCGATACGTGGCGGACAATCCGAACAAACAGGTTTTGATGAGTTCTCATTCTCCTTATTTTATAGATTGGTCCGACAACGCGCCGGAGGACCTAACCCTGATGTTGGAAAAAGATGGTTGGGTTGAATTGAGAAACCTCAAGGGGGTTAACGATCTTCGACATTTTCTGGAGGAAGATCAGTGGGGTCGTAATTGGGTTGAAAAGTTTTTCAGGGCTGAATTTGCTGACGATCCTTTACCGAAATTTCGTATCGAAGAAAAAGAGGCATTAGTCGCCGAACTGGCTGTTACAGTCGAGACTGATCAAAATCAAACTGAATCTTGATTGTAATTCCACAGAAAAACGCTTCGGTTTTGAATCACTACACTGTGTATGTTTCAAGATTAAACCATAAATCGTTGGTGTAGTCCTGAAATTTAAAATGTACGTTCAGAAATGAAACAAGTGGCAGAATGATTTAGAACATGATAATTATCGAAATTGATATTTTTCAAAACCGTCACCCGGCAAAGATTAAATCATAATCATAAGAAGGAGCGCTGAG
>JAZDKD010000313.1:0-2976 GCA_043803345.1 Pseudomonadota bacterium | reverse complement strand
CTTACGGGGAACGCTCTCGTTTTTTTTGATCCCGCCTGCAACCAGCGTCTTATCTCAACCACCCTGGAGAAAATTCTCTTCAAATACCTTTCGGAACACGGTAAAGAGTGCTCAACGCAGGCAAACTTGTTTGAAGAGCCTGTTCCTAAGCCCTCCAATGTTGTCAAATTTAGCAAGAATAGAACTGTCCATGATCCCATCCCGACCAGCGTCCCAGGCAGAGACTGGTGGGGAATAAGCGTCCCTGATTTGGTCTCTTTGTTCGGTGTGAACCCTGAAACAGGTCACAATAATGAATCCTTCGAGGCCAGCCTAGCCGAGTATGGTCCTAACATCATCCCTGAACCCGCATCCCGTTCAAAACTCGACATTTTTATTGATCAGTTTATGTCGCTTCCGGTCGGCCTGCTGGCAATAGGCGCAGGCCTTTCAGCTATTACCGGCGGATTGCTGGACGCTGTCATCATATCTTCCGTAATAGTGATTAACGGGGTCATTGGCTTTGTTACTGAGAATGAGGCGCAAAGAACTATAAATTCCCTGAAAAATCTTGTTCGCCCCACCGCTGAAATACTCAGGGAAGGGGTTAAAAAGATTATTTCGGTTGAAGAAGTTGTTTGCGGCGACATCCTCATTCTTCAGCCCGGCTCATTTGTAACAGCGGACGCCAGACTCATTGACGTGGTTAATCTTAGCGCTGACGAGTCCCTGCTCACGGGCGAGAGTCTTCCCTCCGGAAAGCTCTCAAGCCCAATAGCGGCTGCAGTCATCCCAATAGCGGAAAGACGGAACATGGTGTTTGCCGGGACTCGTATTACCGGCGGTCAGGGAACAGCGATAGTCGTGGCGGTTGGAACAGCGACTGAAATCGGCAAGATCCAAATCCTTCTTGCTGAATCTGAACCACCTATCTCCCCTATAGAAAGACAGCTCACGGAAGTGGGTAATCAGTTGACGGCCATATCAGGGGTGGTTTGCGTTTTGATATTCTTTATCGGACTCGCCAGGGGCTCTGGCCTGCTCCAAATGCTCAAGGTAGCCGTTTCTCTCGCCGTGGCCGCTCTACCGGAGGGACTCCCGACGGTCGCCACCTCGACCCTGGCTCTCGGCGTAAAGAATATGAAGAACCATGGGGTATTGATTAGGGATCTTGATTCCGTCTGCACTATTGGGTCGATACAAACAATATGTTTTGACAAGACGGGCACTGTCACCCTAAATCATATGACGGTAACCCAGTTATTCGTGGGGATGAAGCCCATGACCTTCAAAGATGGGGAAATCTGGTTTGGTTCAACCTCCGTAAACCCCTATCAGTGTGACGAATTACTCAGACTTTTGCATGTCGGTGTGCTGTGTAGCGAAACAAAAGTGGATTTAGACAACGGTAGCTTCAAACTTCGTGGTTCTCCCACTGAAAACGCTCTTGTCAGTATGGCAGTTTCGGTCGGCGTAGATGTTGGTTCTGTGCGCAGTCTTCACCCGATGCTGGAAAAAAACTACAGATCAGAAAACCAGCAGTTCATGAGAACTTTGCATAAGGGCTCGCATTCATTTAATTTACTGGCTATCAAGGGAAGTCCATTCGAAGTTCTCGCAAAGTGCAGTTATCATGTTATAGATAATACAGTGCAGGAACTGACGGAAGAAGACCGTGAGGAAATTGAATCAGCCAACGAGAAGATGGCCGGATTAGCCCTCCGGGTAATAGGCTTAGCGTTTGCGTATACGGAAAATGGAAATTCAAACGGTAACGGTTGGACTTGGCTTGGCCTGGCAGGTATGGAAGATCCTGTTCGCTATGGTGTTAAGGATTCAATCCGGCAATTTCATCAGGCTGGACTTGAAACTGTCATGATCACAGGAGATCAGGGGCCAACTGCGTTCGCTATTGGGAGTGAATTGCGCCTAAGTGGAGATGAACCTCTTGAGATAGTCGACGCTTTGCATCTTGCAGACACGGATCCTGAATTGTTAAGAGCGCTGTGTGGTAAGGCCCGGGTATTTTCAAGGGTAAGCCCGTCGGACAAGCTCGAGATTGTACAGGCGATTCAGAGCACAGGTAAGATTGTGGCTATGGCCGGGGACGGCATCAATGACGGGCCTGCCCTTAGAGCCGCTGACATTGGTATTGCGATGGGAGCTTCGGGAACCGATGTGGCCCGTGAAGTCGCCGATATAATTCTGGAGCATGACGATCTGGAAATACTTATAGTTGCGTTGCGCGATGGAAGGACTTCGTACAACAACATAAGAAAATCGCTACATTATCTCTTATCAACTAATTTCAGTGAAATAATGGTCATGCTTTTTTCCAGCGTTGTGGGTATTGGCCATCCTCTTAATCCCATTCAGCTTCTATGGATAAACTTAATATCCGACGTGTTCCCGGCACTTGCGTTGGCGATGGAACCACCCGAGCCTGACATTTTATCTAAACCGCCCCGCCATCCTGATGAGCCCATCGTTACCAACGACGACTTCAGAGAAATAGCCATTGAAGCGACTGTCATGAGTGTCGCCACAATGGCCTCTTACGCTTATGGAACAATTAGGTATGGGATCGGTCCCACGGCCGGCGTGTTTGCATTTCAAACAATCACCATTGCTGAGATTTTGCATTCGCTTTCCTGCAGATCAAAGGACAAGAGTGTGTTTCGCACCACAGAGCGACCGTCAAACCCATATTTGAGTTTGGCTGTTTTTGGCTCCTTGGGGCTTCAGGTCCTTACACAAATCGTTCCCGGACTGAGAGGACTCCTCGGACTCACTCCCGTAAAGATAAGTGACGTGATCGTCATTGGAACGACATCTTTGGCGCCTCTGCTCATAAACGAAGCCAGGAAAACAATGCCACGGGGTAATGGGAAATGAAGAAAGAATTCGTTCACACTTCCGAATCAGTAACGGAAGGACACCCGGACAAACTTTGTGATCAAATCAGCGACGCATTGATCGACAGGTTTTACGAGTCTG
>JAZDKD010000312.1:0-5142 GCA_043803345.1 Pseudomonadota bacterium | reverse complement strand
TTCTATTTAACTAAACGTTGGGACACTAGTGATCCAGATTCATAAATGGCTTTAGTGCCGGATTCGAAGAATCTCTCGGGCTCAAGTCCCTCGTTAATGGCAATCCCTTTGAGCCCGTTTCTGAATCCTTCTTCAGCTATAACTCCACCAAAATCGAAAAATATGGCTTCAATTTTTTGGACTGCTTTAATCTTGTCTATCACTACACCTCTTACGAAGAATACTAATTGGGTTGAATTTAGAAATTCGCGTTGATTTAATTAGTCATTACTTTTATAATGAAATTTTTATGTCTGAGTCAACATCTTTGGTCTTACAGACCTTGGCAAATTGAGACGGTCTTTTCCACCTATTTAACTATGCGAATGAATTTGACATTCAAGCTTAAATCGTTGCTCACGGAGGGGGAGAACAATAATGGTTCTTCTCTACAAATTATAAAATAAGGAGTTTAAGGAATGATCGATCATGGAGACGCGGCGGCTCCCAATCTGAGTCTTAGAAAACAGGATGGCTCTTCCGTTTATAGTTTCTTGGGGTTCCTAATATTGGGAATCATTGTGGTTGTAGCCATATTCTTTTTCCCGTGGGGACAAATGCTCAAGGGAGGTCAAAACCCTGAGTTAGCAGCTGCCAACGAGGCAATGAATAAAAAGGACTTCGATAAGGCGTTCAAATTGTTTGAAAAACATATCTCGACAAATCCGGCGGACGCAAACGGATACGTTGGTCGGTCTAGAGTTTTCATTCAGTTGGGAAACATCCAGGACGCGGCTAAAGATTCAAAAACGGCTATTGAGAAAGATCCAAAAAACGCGCAAGCCTTTGGCCAGGAAGGTATTGTCCTCAAAATGCAGGGTAAAACCTCAGAGGCCATGAAAAATTTTTCTGAAGCGATTAACCTCGATTCTAAATACTCATGGGCCTTCGCCCAGAGGGCTGATCTCTATTCCAGGGCCCAGGAAAACGAGAAGGCTCTAAAGGATATCAACAAGGCTTTGGAGTTGAAACCTGGGTTTGCTGATGGCTACAGGATGAGGGCATGGATTCTTAGCAAAAGCGGAAAATGCAGAGAAGCGGCTGATGACTTTCAAAAAGTGGCTAAAATGAGTCCTGACGACGCATGGAGCATCCAGGATACCGCTTGGTTCTTGCTTACATGCCCGGACGAAAAACTTCAGGACGCCCCAAAGGCTATGGATCTCGCCAAGAAGGCTTTAGACATGATGGGTGGCCAGGACGGTGTGTTCCAGGAAACTATGGCTGAAGCTTATTTTAAGCAGGGAGATCCGTTGAAAGCCGCAGAACACCAGAAGAAAGCCATTGAAATGGGTTCCAAGAAATGCCCTGACGAATCGTGTGTGAAGGAAATGAAAGAGCGCCTAAACAAATACGAACTGGCTGCTCGACAAGAAGTTAGAAAAGCCTATGAAATTATATCCCTCGATAGCGGCCTGTGAGATGTCGCATGTCATGAATTGATGGTTACAATTAAGCCACGGATATTTGCCGAAAATAAAGGGGCGTTTTCAATATGGAGCGCCTCTTTATTGTTTGAGAGCCTCTAAACTGACCACCCAGTCTTCCCCATGCTGCTGCTCTAAATTGACTCTGACCGATTTCCCAAGGAATCTTGCGGCCTGAGTTCTCTGTTCATTGCAAATTCGACCGATCTTCTTGTCGCTGTCCTTACCGAGTAGAGTGACAGAATTGAAATCTAGCCGTTCAAGTTTGCCCGAAAACTCGTAAGCCAGCGCACCGGTCGAAAAAGAAAAAAACACGGCCGCAACAAATGTACCCACACCATGTATATTCATGTGACCTCCGTCCAAACCCAAATCAAATTCGCCTAATCAGGCATGCCGCAATAAACTGCGAAATAACGCTCGGCCATATGGTCCAAGCATTAACATTATATAAAGCAATGATAACTTATTAGGCGCTTTCTTTCAAGATGCTTGAATCAGATGCATGAATCGGATTAAATCAGATCAAACAAAGACAAAATCGAAAACTGGGGCAAGACTTACCGAATTGTTATCGAGAGACCCAGCGTCAAGAAACTGGTAACAAGCTGGCTACATGATGTTCCTTAGAAAATTGCTCGTCACATAAATAAAGTTTGCCCTTATTCGGAGTCTTTTCGCGTGGAGCCTTGGAGGAAATGGGTAGTATGGCGCAGCCGATTTGATCGCTTTTATTGCGGATTCGTCCAAAATCGTGTGGCCGGATGAATCCAACAGGTTTACGTATATAAGGTCACCATTCTTTGCTATGGAGAATTCAACTGACAGGCTCCCACCAATTCCGGATCGGGCCGCAGTTGTAGGGTACACCCAAACGCCCTGAATTTTCCTTTTAAGATGCAGCATATATGAGAAAAATTTGTCCTCTCTGGTGTTTATGTCAACGACAGCCTCTTCAATATCACCATCTGGAAAGAATTCATTCGGACCGCCCACGGAACTCGAAAGACCCCTAGCTATTTCGCCTTGAGTAGGTCTAAGGTCAATTCTTTTAGGGTTGTTTTTGGGCTTTTGATTTGATGAATTGACATCCTTGTCTATGGTGCGAGATTTCTTCTGAGCCTTTTGCTGTTCAATGGCTTTATCTATGTCGTCTTTAGCCGCATCATCATGCTTCTTTTTCGTAATATCTTCAGGCGCTAAAGGTGGAGACAGAGAAGCCATTCTTTTCGGTGGTTCCTGAATCGAGCCTATAGGAGGTTTTGGAGGCAGCGGCATCTTTGGCAAACGCTCTTTTTCCGCTTTATGATGGCGGTCTGACATAGCGGCGGATTCTTTAGCTGGGGGTTCATCGGTTTTCCAAGATTCTTGAGGTTCAACCAGTCTAACCTGCGTGATTTTCTCACCGGGTTTGAGAATTGAACCCGGTGGTTGAAACCCGACTACTCGAGCTATCACGAAAAAAAGCAGTAGATGAAGTAAAAAGGCGGTAAGAATTCCGTATTTCAGAACTTTTGAAGTTTCACTGTCATCTATGAGCAACGAGGAGGGAAGGACAAATCTCTCTCGGTCAAAGTCATCCTTCAAATCGATGTCAAGATCTTCATTAATTTGAGTTTCATCTCTCCACATCTTGTCCTAACGCTTCTTCCTATCTTTGACCATAAAGCCTAAAAAGTTTAAGCCAGCATGAACTTAATATATTAATTATATCAAAAAGGTTTAACTATAATAAACAGTTTTCCCAATTATACAATCTATTATGCTAACATTATTTCTAGTGTTTGTCAGTGGGCTTCTCTCCAATTTGGCAATTTTTTTAAGATATCTTCGAGGGGTTCCTCAATCCCGCCCTAGCGTTACCGGTAGCGTAACAGTACGCGCATCCATGAAAACACGTATTATATGAACCGATATCAACTGAAGCTACACATCCACAATCTTTACGGGTCGGTCTGGCAGGTGTCTCGTCAAGAAAAAGTTTTCTATGATCAGATCTGACAATCTGTTTCAAGAAATCAGGATCTATGCATCTCGCCCTGCCGATTGGACCAACGGCTAGGAAATCATGAGCGCAGGAAAGCAATTTGATTCCGCTGTCAGCGGCAATTTCCGCTAATTCCAAGGCTATTGCAACTGATTCCTCACAGTCAGGCTCGCGATGATCAGGTAAAAGCTTTTCCAAGTTTCTTTTCGTCTTGCCGTAGTAATCACAGAAACTAAATATGCATTCGTCTACAAAGGAGCCCATAATACCGCACAAATTACTGAAATTCTTCATGTGCCAGGATCTATTAAGACTTTCAGTTAGAATTATAGTGTCATATCGCCACCTAAACACTTTTGAACCGTAGGATTCTGCCAGTTTTTCCAACGTCCTTATTGTTTGACTCATTTTAGGAACATTCAGTTCCACGATACTTGGATAATTATTTATAGAGTACAGAAAGGTGAAGTCATGTCCCATATCGGAAATTTCGTCAAGATGGCGCGCAATGGGTTCCGCATTTTTTGTCCAAAATACAATTGCCGCTACGTCATCTGGAGAAAGCGACTGCTCCCTTACCTTTCTGTTAAAAGGATTTACAACTTGGACCGATCTTTCACGGAATCTTGAAACGACCCATTCGGCGTGGAAAGCTGGAATGTCTGTTCTTCGACTTGCTGATATGATATTCATTTAACCGCCATGAGAATAAAGCCCGTGAAATCAGATGGAATCTCCTGGTCATTTAAGATAGATTTCTAGCGGAATTTTCTCCACCTGAAAAATAAAGGGCACATTTTATCAGTGTATGTAATATAATAATTCGTGGTTGTCCTATTAAAGAAACGTATTATCCTGGATTACAATTCCGGAATTGGGGGTTTAAGAGTTCATTAAGCCTTGAACCGCCGTGCTTCACAAATCGGGAATGGCTATAGGATTAGCGGAATTTGTTGAACTAAAGCTGCAAAGGATTTTAAATGGCGAAGAGCAAGAAAACAACCGACTCAATCGAAGGGACCGGACACGAATCTGAAAAACAAAGGGCTGTCGATCTTGCCGTGTCCCAGATTGAAAGACAATTTGGACGCGGCTCGATTATGAAACTCGGGACTTCTGGCATAATCCCAGACATAAAATCCATTTCTACTGGATCACTGGGACTTGATCTTGCCATTGGTATAGGAGGAATCCCTCAGGGGCGTGTCACCGAAATTTTTGGTCCCGAATCCTCTGGCAAAACCACCTTGTGTCTGCACGTAATTGCTGAGGCTCAAAAAAAGGGGGGATTCGCAGCTTTTGTCGATGCGGAGCATGCTCTAGACATTCACTATGCCAAAAGGTTAGGTGTCAATACGGACGAATTGCTGGTCTCACAGCCGGACACGGGCGAACAGGCGTTGGAAATCACGGAAATTCTTGTCAGGTCAGGCGCAATGGACGTCATAGTAATAGATTCTGTGGCCGCCTTGGTTCCCAGAGCGGAGATAGAGGGTGAAATGGGGGACTCGCACATGGGTCTTCAAGCCCGCCTTATGTCACAAGCACTGAGGAAACTGACCGCTGCAATTTCTCGATCAAACACTTCGGTGATTTTCACGAACCAAATCCGTCAAAAGATAGGTGTGATGTTTGGCAATCCTGAAACAACTACGGGCGGCAAGGCGCTCAAGTTCTACGCATCTCTGA
>JAZDKD010000311.1:0-14712 GCA_043803345.1 Pseudomonadota bacterium | reverse complement strand
CCTTTTTCAACATCATAAGGCTGCTGGATCACACAACCATGATTTGCCCAAAACTTTTCCAAACCAAAGATCACCTCTTGAAACGTTAGCATCTGAGCCGCCTTATTAGTCGTCATTGCGCCGCACGCTATTTTACTGGAGCGAATATAACTTCAGTTGTCGTTTTAGGTAACACCGATTCTTTTGGCAAGTCAAGATTTGATGCCGAGAATTGATTAATCGGGATGTTCTGCGTATAATCAAAAAAATATCTTAAGGAAAATTGTAACAGAAAGGATTCTATGCGAAGACTTTGCGCATCAAGTTGGATCGTTTTCGTGGCGCTCACGTATGCCATGCTGTCTTTAAACACCCTGGCATGGGGACAACAGACCAACCCTGACCCGTCAGACTCCAATTACTATTTGAAAAAAGGTTTCACCCTGATGAATAACGGCCATTTTTTGGAAGCTATATCTGTACTAACTTCCGCCTTGGAAAACAAACCGAATTCAGTGACAGCCTTGACGCAAAGGAGCAGAGCATATCTACTGACGGGCCAAACGTCCAAAGCATTGGAAGACATCAACAACGCGATCTATTTGTCCTCTTCGAATTCGGAACTCTATAAACTTAGAGCCGATACTCTGTCCACTCTAGGGGATCACAAAAGCGCAGTGTCCGATTATAACCGAGCCATCAATCTTTCTCCAAATTCGTCTAGCGCATTCAACAACCGTGCAGTAGCCCTTGCCAACTTGAACAAGAACAAGGAAGCCCTTGAAGATCTCAACGCAGCGATGGAGATTTCGTTGACTTCACCTAATACGTCGCCTCCCTCTGTTTTTGAGGGATCGAAGTGGTAGTAAATGTTTAAATTGTCCATATTAGCCACTGGACACGATCTTTACCGTGGCAGAATCTTGGGGTTTACGGATTTTCTTCAGACAACTGATCCTGCTGGGGATGACAGCTTTATATCTTGAAATTGCGGTGGCTCCCCCTGAAGACTATCAATGAGAGGTTTCCGGACTTATGTTAAGAGCAGAAGAAAGAAAGGTATTGGTTGTAGGAGCGGGACTAGCCGGTCTGGCAGTCGGAAAATCGCTCTCAGATAATCACATCCCATTTGTCTTGGTTGAAAAAGAGGAAAAAATGGGAGGCCACAGCAAGAACTGGGCCTGCATGGCCACTACAGGCTGCTTGAGTTGCCACAGCTGCCTAGTTTTTGACTACGAGGATGCAGTGGCTTCGTCCCAAATGGGTCAAATATATCTTAGTCATGAACTGTCACGTGTCGAACAATCATCTGCAGGCAATCGGAAGGTCAGAATAAAGAACATTGAGAATGGAGACGAAACTGAACTGGAAGTTTACTGCATAGTATTAGCTACAGGTTTCGACATCTTTGACCCAGGGGAAAAACCTTTTTGGGGATACGGCCGAATCGATGGAATCATGACATTGGCCGACCTAAACCGTATGATGCGCCTTGACCAAGCGGAACAACTCAATCCGAACCACAAGAGTAGATCAGATTTGGCCTTCTTTCAGTGTGTGGGGTCACGTGACAAATCCATAGGACGAAATTATTGTTCTCAATATTGCTGTGGAGCGGCTATCAGGACCGCCCTGAAACTAATACAAGATCGTCCGGAGTTGCATGTCACCATATTTTATATCGACCTGCAGTTACCAGACAAGACTCTGCCAGCGCTCATGACGGAGGCCAGAGACAAAGGTGTTCGTTTCTTGCAAGGCGTTCCAGGGGAGATCTGGCCGTCCCAAGATGGCAAGCTGCGGGTATTTTCAGAGGTTGATGGAATTAATGTCGTAGAAGAGTTTGATCGGATAATTCTCTCAGTCGGCCAACAGCCTTCATCATCCGCTAAGCCCATTTCGGCGGTCACAGGCGCTCCTCTGAACGAATTTGGCTTTTTCGAAACTAGGTCATTGACTGATCCAGTGCGCTCTCCAGAAGAAGGCATTTATATCGCGGGAAGTTGTTCTGGTCCCGCAACTATTGCGGACTCGGTCTTGAGCGCCGGCAGAGTTGTGTCAGCCATAGTGGCCGACATGAATCAGGCAAGGTGAGGTATATATGTTGAATTCTGAGCTTCAAACGGAGAATATTGATTGCGGGACAAAAAAGTTGTCAGTCCTTGTCGTGGGTAAAGGATTGACAGCTTGTATAGTAACTTCAGCTTTAGAGTCTTTGGGCATACATGTAGTTAATACTTACGAAATTAGACCTTCTTCTGAACTCTTCCATAGCTGCGACCAGGAATCTCTGGAAAAATTGCTGGACGCTCTAGCCACAATTCCTTCCGTGTCAAGGACAGTCTTGAACTCGAATCCAATAGAAATAGTCCAATGCGACGACGGTTTTTCAGTTACTTTTGACAGTGGGCTTCAAAGGACTTTTGCGTGTGTCTTTTTGGGCTTGGACACATCGCTGGCTCCAATTCCTGAAGGCATTCCAAAAGAAGCTCAAGTATTTAGACCAGAAATTAAAAACTGGCAGGCAGGGCAGTCAATTTGTTTCTTGCTTGACTACAAAGAAATAACCGACTCCGCCATAGGACTAGGCGCTATTAGAGCAGCGCTGGACAACCAATTTGCCGGAGGTCAGTCTGTGGTTGTTCTCCAACATACTCCAGTAAAAGGTCTGTTTGGAGAATCTCTTTATGAAACAGCAAGAATTGCTGGTGTCAAGTTCATCAGATTTGGTGAACAGCCACCCAGAATATTTTCGTTGGAGGATTCAAAGGATGGCGCCAATCGTTTTAGGATAGATGTAAGAGATGTTATAAAAAGCGGCGACAACATTAGTGTAGAGTGTCATGAAGCCTTTGTGGCCACCAACCCCATTAACCACTTATCCAATTATGTTCCGGAGGTATTCACTAAACTTCTTTCAGATGAAACTGACATTAAGGGAAACTTAATTCAGGACAGTGTTCATTGTTTGGCGGGTAAGTCATTTCGAAGAGGCGTTTATTGCGTCGGCCCGGCTTGCGGATGCGTGGATCTCCTGCAAACAATGAATGCGGCCGCCACGAATGCAGTGGACGCAAAATCATGGATCAAAAATATTCTGCATGCCCCGTTCGAAGGCAAAATGACGGTCTCCGATCAATGTGTCAGATGTCTGACTTGTCTGCGTCTTTGCCCGCACATGGCCATTTCACTTAAAGCAGAGCCGTCTCGGTCAAGTGTGATCGTTTCTGGCCCCAAATGCTTGGAGTGCGGAATATGCGTGGCCGAGTGTCCGATGTCCGCTCTAGATCTCGACGCTTTTCCCGAAGGCCTTTTCCTGAAATTAATGCAGAGGTTGAGAGAGGATACCACAGGCAAACATGTTGTAGTTTTTGGATGTTACCGCTCGGCTGGACGCGCAATGCCATTTGTTCAAATGCATGAAGAAGCCGTTTTCTTTCCGGTTTCATGCGCCGGTCGCCTTTCAGAGTCAGTCCTGTCCACCACCGTTCTTGCTGGCGCTCGTGGTGTGCTCGTTCTCGGATGCCATCACGGTAACTGTCGGTCGAACAATGGAACCGATTGGGCTAAAGCCAGGGTGGAATCAATTTGTGGCAGATTGAACGCAGTTTTGTCGAGTAGTGTAGCGGTTTCATACCAGACTTTGGCGGCTAATGAACCAGCCAAAATGGCTAAAATTATAAATGATTTTATAGGATCAACAAAAAAGTCTTGAGATTGATCGGTTGCGGCCCAAACGTGGATGTCCGGATTTGATCAATCGAGGGAGGTAGCAATGAAATCGTTGCATGTGACAGATTTGTCCTCAACTTTAAATACGAATGGTGAATTAACCAATTTTGATGATCTCAACATGTGTTTTACCTGCGGTCAGTGCGTATCAAGATGCTTCCTCAACCAGAGTTACCCGGAAATCAATCCTCGAAAAATCATTCGGAAGATTTTCTTGGGAAGGGAACAGGAAATTGTAGATTCAGAATTTATCTGGGCTTGCACCCTGTGCGCTAGATGCACCACCGATTGCCCAAAAGAACTATCCATGGATACAATAATCCGGAGAATTCGTGGAATGGCTTGGTCACAAGGCAAAGCCCCAGTTAGACTGAGTGAAGGTATAGAAACAATAAGAAAGTTCGGAAACAACGTTGGGATGGATTCAGAAGAGTTCCAGGAGACAACTGAATGGGTGGCGGAAGAATGCGAGGACGAACTCGAAGAAATATTGGAGGACTCCTCCAAAGTTCCTTTCGACCTTGAGGGAGCTGAAATCCTGTACATTCCAAATCCAAGAGAGTACACTTCGAATCCTGGAATGTTTGAAACCTATCTGAAATTCTTTGCCCACGTCAACGCGAGTTGGACCTTATCATCCCGGACACACGACATAACAAGCTGGCCCTACTACCTGGGGGCTCATGATGATGCTGTAAATCTGGTTAGAGCCATGGTGGATGAAACTCGCAACCTCAAAGCTCGCATACTACTTACAACAGAGTGCGGTCACGGTTTAAAAATATTGAGAAAAGACGCTGAGTCTTGGCTAGGAGAAAAAATAGATTTCGAAATTATGTCTATCGTTGAACTGGCCCACAGACTTTTTAAAGAAGGAAGGCTGAAACTTCGAAAAGGCTCAATCAAGAAATCAGTTACATACCATGATCCATGCAATGTCGGCCGAAAAGTTGGAATCTTTGAAGAGCCAAGAGAGCTCCTAAAATATGTGTGTGAAGATTTCATTGAAATGTGGCCAAATAGAAAATACTCAATTTGCTGCGGAGGCGGCGGCAGTGTCAATCAAAATTCCGATATGGGGCAGAAGCGACTTGAGCATTCGACCATGAAGAGAGACCAGATACTTAACTCCGGGGCTGAAATAGTAGTCACATCTTGCCAAAGTTGTCTTTCCCAACTCGGGGATCTGCAGGCTCGCTACAAAATGCCAGTGGAAATCAAATCGGTTATTGAAATTTTACTGGAAGCTACTGAACCCCAAACTTCGCAATAGTTGCATTGAGGAAAGATCCTTATTGTCTGTTTTTCGATTTTGCATAAGGATAATTGGCCTTGTCCAGTATACGTTGTTTTGAACGGAGACTTGAAGCCTTAACATCAACAGTGGTTCAAAGTAGAAGTTATGAGATTAAGTCTAAGGCCTTTGTCCACACCGAGACAATTTAAATGATAGGATTTTTTGTTAAGCATTAACATTAGCTTTCTATTGTAAAATATTAAAATAATGTCTTCTTTTAAATATAATTAACTTGACTTTGTTCCGATTTTGGGTTAGGCATCATAGGCATAGTTTGAAAATTCGCTTTGGCGAAGTTTCAAACATCTGGGGAAAAAATGGTGCG
Source organism: Pseudomonadota bacterium (assembly GCA_043803345.1). Lineage (GTDB taxonomy): Bacteria > Desulfobacterota > Desulfomonilia > Desulfomonilales > Desulfomonilaceae > CAJBEZ01. Next base: position 9,379 of record JAZDKD010000311.1, on the reverse strand, counting down.
GCCTGGGGAGAACTAAAACCTAGACTCAAACAATTTAGAATTATGGCAAAAAGCGGTTTTAGACAATCCCGGTTTATCACCGGCTGGAGGTATGCTTATGGTAGCAAGGGGCAAACATTATATTCCTTGTTTTTTAACAATAGTCCTGATCCTATTGAGCTTTTCAAACTGGGCGCAAGCAGGGGGAAAGGCCTACCGCTATCCGGTAAAAGTCAATGTTTCGGATTCTAGTTCGCTTGACCCCAAGTTTGGTTCGATTGGGTCTTATCCACGAATTGGCGCGTCCAACTGGGATGTAGCGGCTGGTCAATCTCGAGCTGAAATACTTTGCCCCAAGCGTGGTTATGCCTTCAGTCTAGGCATGAAACCTTTTTTCACCTCATTGACAGGTTCGGCAAAACCCGTGAGTAGAGGTGGCGAGGGTTCTTTCCTGAGTTTACATGGGCACCTAAGATTACCCGATGACAAAACCCTTTGGGAGTTCTATTCTCATCTGAGGCTATGGGACAAAATCGCCCTTCGAATTGAATATGCTCCCTGGACTTGGTCCGGAGCCGGCCACATCCCAATTGACGCCAATTTTGCCGGGATGGCTTTGAAGAGTGGTGACGCCATTCAATCAGACTTGGGGATAACCACTTTTACCGTTGGCGGTGATTATGATGTGGCTTTCGGTAGAGATCTTTTTTTCGGACCTAACGTAGACTTGAATATCATCAAGTGGACCCAGCGAGTATCAAAAGACCAGAGCGTGTCCATGGATTTTGCTCAGACTATACTACAACCGGCGCTTGGCGCTCACATACGTTACGAACCGACCAACACGGGGTATTTCTCATGGTTCAAACCGTACTTGGAGGCCAGGTTCAGCTGGATGAGCTTTGATGGCTTGGGGTTGTCTACCTGGGATATGGCTGCAGGTATAGCTCCCCCAGTTAGCAGAAATGTCGACGCAGGTTTCAAGCTTGGCTACAAGCAATGGAGACTTGATGGAAATCGTTCGAGGTTGTTCGCCGACGTAAGTGTTGAAGGACCATACCTGGATTTCGCCCTACAATTTTAGTGAATTCCAACCCCAAAGCCATTAACCTCCAGAAACAGGGCTTCGCGCCCTGTTTTATTTTTGGTTGAATCCATATCTTTAACTTCTTAATGCGAATTTTTTTAAATAAGTCGTTGAGACCCAATAAAGATAATTTGAATCACATTTTCAAGTCCCGTTGTCTTATTACTTATAAGCCAGTATTATTATTTCAAATACGATGGAACTCAGGAATCTGAAATGTCGTTTCGAAGATCAATCTTTTTACTTCTTATTTTTAATTTGGCTACTGCATGCCTAATGACAACGTTCGACAATGTCGGCCACGCCCAAACCGCCTCGTTGAATAATAGTGTATCTACTGACGGATTGAGATATCGTCTACCACCTCAGGTGGAAAGAAGTGGTTTCAGGTTTGCTGGTCAAGAGGTTCCCCTCGACCGACTAGAGGTAAAAAATCGCATTTTAAAGGAAATCAATTACTTGTTGCTGGACAGACGGTCTCGAGTATTCTTCTGGTTGTCTCGCTCTGACTCTTTGAAGCCCATTATAGAACCTATACTCAAAAAATATGAGATTCCCCAAGAATTCTTATTTTTGGCAGCCATAGAAAGCAATTACAACGGTAGAGCTCTATCTTCGGCTGGCGCATTCGGATACTGGCAATTCATTAAGTCCACGGCTCTCGCGGGACCCGCAGGATCTCCCGATTATGACTGGAAAAGGGTAATTAACAAATGGAAGGATGAGCGCGCTGACCTCGTCAAATCGACCCACTCAGCAGCTCGTTATCTCGCGTGGCTTAACAGGGTGAAAAAGGTTAATTTAAGCGGTTTTCCCGACAGAAATGGGTTCAACGACTGGTTTTTGACCGCCGCTTCCTACAATGCGGGTCCGGCTAGAGTTCTTCAAAGGCTCAACGCCTTTGAGACCACAAATTATTGGGACGCCCCCCTTCCATTAGAAACTGAAAAATATGTGCCTCGATGGATTGCCCTGGGGCTTATCAGTCGCTACCGGGATTTCTACGGTCTCCGAATTAGGCTTGGGGCTTCAAGCTCTTTTGATACTGTCGAAAATGTGAAGTTGTCCAAAGATCTGAGCTTTGCAGAGATGGCCAAGATGCTTAACACCACACCTAGGACGGTCTGGTTGTTGAATTCCCAGATACCTTGCGAAAAAGGTGTCTTCCCCGCTAGAGACGGAGGGGCTGTTTTGAAACATACAGTCCATGTTCCAAAAGGGACTTCGAAAAAGTTTCTGTCTCGACTGGAGTCACATGGATTCAAAAAGAAATAGATAGTTGCAAGGAAGTGTTTCAGGCTCTGGAGTATGTTACCAACATCCGAACCACTGTATTTGATCTGTTGGCAAATGAAGCGTCGGAATCTGGAGCCATATAAACACCCTGACCCTCAGTCAACTGGATGTCATCCTCTTCGGTAACCAAAATAATCATCCCTTTTAGGATAAAGGCAAAACGGTCCGTATTCTCGGGGGAAACCGATATTGGCCCAGTGTTGGGAGCAAATATCAATATCTTGGCCTCGAGCTTGTTCAGGATCGCGTCAGATGTCAGAAGATATTCCGTAACGTCATGATTATGTTTCTGAGACGGGTTTTTACCATTTTGTTCACAAATGACGGTTTTCCTGTAGAGTATGCCGTTAAGAAATTCTCCAACTTTGGCTCCGAAAGCGTCAGCTATCTTAGCCAAAGTGCTTAGTGTCGGGGAAGTTTTGTTAAGTTCAATAGAACTTAGATTGGAGGCCGCTATACCAGTCAAGGCGCTTAACTGAGACAAGGAGATATTCTTCCGTTTACGATACAATCTTATCTTGGCGCCAGTATTAACTTCAGATAGGTCCATGTGCAGGCCACTCGTAACTTTCCGTTATTTTAAATATAACTCTCCGGCGGTCATTGTAACCTAGATTTCCATGCAACACCTAATTAATGTTCAAGTTCGTTCTCTCAGCCACTATCAGGACTAACCCTATCCATACTTAGGGTTGCGCCCCAAAGTTTGTAAATCTCCGCCTTGTTTTATGTCGAGATCATGGTAGTTTTTTATGGATTGCTCAAGCAAAATAAAGAATTTGCAAGTGCGCTAAAAATCATGGCCCCCAGATATAGATCTCTCTCTTCATGGCTACGGGAACTTTTTTCTCAACCAGTAAGAAAAATCTCTGTAGATGCGGGACTAGGTTGTCCCAACAGAGATGGATCGGTGGGTTTCGGTGGCTGTATCTACTGTAATTCGACAGGAAGTGGAACAGGCGCGGCAAGAAATGGCTTGTCCGTGTCGGACCAGGTAGACAGGGGAATAGAATTCCTAGCCAGACGCTACCGAGTCAGTAAATTCATCGCTTATTTCCAATCTTACACTAACACCTACGGAACCCCTGAATATCTCAGACAAATCTATTTGGCGGCCATTCAGCGCCCTGAAGTAGTTGGCTTGGCGATTGGCACTAGGCCAGATTGCCTGTCTGATCGAGTTTTGGACGTAATTTGTGAAATGTCTAACCTTAAGCTAGTTTGGATAGAGATCGGACTCCAATCCTCGCATGACCGGACACTTGATCTGATCAATAGAGGCCATAGCGCAAGGGATTTCTTCGAAGCATCTCGGAGGGCTATGAACAGGGGTGTTTTAGTGGTGGCGCACATTATTCTTGGGTTACCGGGAGAATCCCTGGAAGACATGTTGATTACAGCCAAGGCATTATCTTCAGCTGGGATCCATGGAGTCAAAATACATCCGCTATATGTGATTTCCGGAACACCTCTGGAAGAATTGTATCGCTCCGGGGGGTATACCCCGATGACCCTCGCAGAAAGTGTGGAAGCAATTCTATCAGTAATTCAAGTATTGCCGAAAGATATGGTTATACACCGACTGACTTCTGATCCCCACAAGGATGAGTTGGTGGCGCCAAGGTGGATGCTTGACAAAACCGCAGTCCGAAATTTCCTGAATCATCAGATGGAGAAAAGAAACATATTTCAGGGGTCAAAAGCATTGGCACAATAGTTTTTGGTGAGGCAGCGCCGAGACATTGGTATGAATAGACGCAATACCTATTCTAGAACGAAGATCACCTCAGCCCTAATACGGTATTCCTGTATTTCTCCCGCTTCACACATGACGGTCATATCGACAATTTTCATGCCGGTTATGTTTCTTAAAGTCTTGTTTGCGCGTTCAAAGGCCAGCTTAACCGCTTCATCAAAACTGTTAGGAGAACCCGCAATTACCTCACTGACTCGAGCAACTCGTCCTGGCATGTTATCCTCCTGACTAGCTTGCCTCACCATTCAAGAGAGTAGAGAATCAGATATCGAATTGTCAACAACGCAAATTGATCAAAACTACGTTATTGTGAAGTCACAACCACTTAGTCACATTGAGTCGTGTGCAGCATTCTTACCCCAAGACGAGGTCACACTGGATGAGTTCAGATACTCTTAGGGTCAACAGGACGCTGATTGGTCCGAGTTTTTTTTCGATGACGAGTAACCCTTGTCCGTTCAATCGCAGGCCTTTCTGGATCCCTGACTACCAGTCTCGTTTTGTCAACCAGCTCAATCAATTTCTTTCGTTCCTGAATGCTGGCGAGCCGCCATGCGCCAGTTTCCAAGCTACCAAGTTGTATAGGACCAAAGCTGATTCTTCTGAGTTTCCTAACTGGGTAATTGATTCTGAAAAATATTCTCTTAATCTCATTTCTCTTGCCCTCGGACAGGACCACTTTAAGCCACGATGTGGTTTCCTGGGCGCGCAGAAAGGAACAACTGATGTCACCAACGCGCTCTCCATCGCTGAGCCTCATACCTTTTTTAATCATTTTGAGTGATTTTTCATCCGGAACTCCTCGGACTTTGACCAAATAGGTTCTCGGAATTCTGTTCGACGGATGAGTCAATGCCTGTGCCAATTGACCATCATTTGTAAGAATCATGATTCCCTCGGCATCAAAATCGAGACGTCCCACGGGAAAAACCGGGTCCTTGATCTTACGAATCACATCTCCGAGACACGGCCTGTCTTCCGGATCTTTCATTGTTGAGACAACATTTCTAGGTTTGTTAAACACCAATATAAGCTGAGACTCCCCTACCTGCTTCAACAACTTCCCATCAACTTTTATGTAATCTGCTTGAGGATTCACCATGAAAGCTGGATCTTCGATGACTTTACCGTTCACTGTAACTCGCCCTTCCCGAACAACCTGCTCGGCGAATCTGCGGGAGCCAGCGCCCGAATTACGTATGCGCAGTTGTAGTTTTTCTTGTGCCATGATTTGTTCCGTTTAGGTAGCGTTAAAATGTTGACAGGGTTCAAAGCTTGACAATCAGACCACAATATCCCATTTTAACACTATGAATAGATTTAATGTTTGCCCAATTCAATGGTGATGTTCGTCCGATAAATATTCTAAAAAAATTGGGATCGGAGTTTTTGTTGAACAACATGTACAAAAATTTAGGGTTGTGGCTCGTCATCTTCCTTGTGATGATTTTTCTTTTTCATCTTTTTAATCAAACAAAATCTCCACAAAAAGAAATTTCGTACAGTCAGTTTAGACAGGATATGGACCAGGGGGCCATAAAATCTGTTGTCCTTCAAGGAAACCGCATCAAAGGAACGTTTCTAGACGGTAGCGGCGCATTTAGAACCTTAGCTCCGACAGATCCCGACTTGATTCCGTCCCTAATGAAAAACAAAGTAGATATACAGGTTCAACCGGACGATGACAATCCCTGGTATTTAACAGCCCTAATATCGTGGTTGCCGATGATCTTCCTTATAGCAATTTTCGCGTTTTTTATGAGGCAGATGCAGGCTGGTGGTGGAAAGGCAATGAGCTTTGGAAAGAGTAGGGCTAGGCTTATTTCTGAGGACCAGAACAAATTTACGTTTTCGGATGTTGCCGGTGTTGAAGAAGCCAAGGAAGAACTTGCGGAGATCATAGAATTTCTGAAAGATCCAAAGAAATTTACTCGCCTCGGTGGAAAAATTCCAAAAGGAGTTCTCCTCATGGGTGGGCCGGGAACCGGCAAAACCTTGCTCGCTAAGGCCGTTGCTGGTGAGGCTGGAGTACCATTCTTCTCTATCTCAGGATCGGATTTCGTTGAAATGTTCGTGGGGGTTGGAGCGTCTAGGGTTAGGGACTTATTTATTCAGGGTAAGAAAAACGCACCATGCATTATATTTATTGACGAAATCGACGCAGTGGGTCGCCACAGGGGAGCGGGGCTTGGTGGAGGCCACGATGAACGGGAACAGACACTTAACCAGCTCTTGGTTGAGATGGATGGTTTTGAGACCAACGACGGGGTCATTTTGATCAGCGCCACAAACAGGCCTGATGTGCTGGACCCAGCATTGTTGAGACCCGGAAGATTTGACAGACAAGTTGTTGTGCCACCGCCTGATCTTCGCGGAAGGGAAGCGATCCTCAAAGTCCATACTCGCAAAACCCCATTAGACGATCATGTGGATCTTCATTCGATAAGTAGGGGGACACCAGGTTTTTCGGGAGCAGACCTGGCGAATCTTGTTAACGAAGCGGCTTTGAACGCCGCCAGGCACAATCAGAATGTTATTGTTATGTCTGATTTTGAATTTGCCAAAGATAAGGTTCTAATGGGAGCGGAACGCCGCAGCATGGTCATAAGTTTGGAAGAACGTCGAAATACAGCTTTCCATGAGGCTGGTCATACATTTGTAGCCAGGATGATACCAGGAACCGACCCAATTCATAAAGTGACTATTATACCTCGAGGAAGAGCTCTAGGAGTTACCCAGCAATTGCCACTCGATGATCGACACACATATGAAAAGGCTTTTTTGCTAGCTCAAATTTCCGTACTGATGGGAGGCAGGGCCGCAGAGGAGATTTTCCTGAAGCATATGACTACAGGGGCCGGCAATGATATCGAACGCGCAACGGAATTGGCCAGAAAAATGGTGTGTGAGTGGGGAATGAGTGATTCCATCGGCCCCCTAAGCCTTGGACAGAAAGAAGAACAAATATTTTTGGGAAAGGAACTTACCCGCCACCGTGACTATTCTGAACGAACTGCCATACAGATTGATGACGAAATTAGCAAGATCGTCACTGAGAATTATGAGAGAGCTCACACGATTATTCTCGAAAACCAGGATACCGTAAAAAGGATTGCAGACGCCTTACTTGAGAGGGAAAGCCTGGACGCAGCCCAGATTGAGGCTATTATCGAAGGCAAAGAGTTACCCAAGCTGGAAAGCGAATCAGGAAAGCCTTCATCAGGTAATCAGGAGTCAAGTGGAAACACCCCAGGTAAGGACGAATCGTTGATAGAAGCTTCTTCATCTCCTGATCCCGAAAAAGCCTGAACTTGATTAATTATCGGTTGCCTGTTTTGACGGTATTATGACAAAAGTTTAAGCGGTAATTGGTGGTTAATTCCTCGCCCTCTTAAAGGTTTTGAGACAGCCGGTATATATTGGATCAACTATGGAAGCTAATGCGGAAAATTTGTATTTCGGAGACATTTCTTTTTGACAGCCAACCCTTCCTTAATCGAAAAGTTCTCCCAAATTTTGTTTGGTGAACCCGGAACAAAGATTATGGGGGTCATAAACACGACCCCGGATTCGTTTTCAGACGGTGGAATAAATTTTACCTCTGAAGTGGCCATACGCAATGGCCTTTCGATGCTGGAGGATGGGGCCCACATTCTCGACATCGGGGGCGAATCCACAAGACCTGGATCTGGTTACACAAACGTTGACGAAGAGATCAGAAGGGTTGTTCCGGTAATCTCCGGAATATGCCGCCAAAGACCTGACACTATTATGTCAATAGACACTCGCAGGATGTCTGTGGCTAAAGCCGCCATTCAGGCGGGCGCAATCATTATTAATGATATTTCGGGTTTTAGGGATGACCCGAAACTGGCCATATTGGCAAGAGACACTAGAGCTTTCATGATTGTGATGCACATGCTTGGAGTTCCGAGAACTATGCAAAAGGAAATCCATTACGAATCTTTCCCGGAGGATATCTTCTCTTTTTTCGAAGAAAGAATCTCATATCTTGAAAAAGTGGGGGTTTCAAGTAATAGAATAATTCTGGATCCAGGAATTGGATTTGGAAAAACCTTCGATCAAAATCTGACACTGATTAACAGGCTGGATCATTTCCTAAAATTGAAAAAACCGCTACTAATGGGCCCTTCTCGCAAAGCTTTTCTCGGAAAGATAGTGAATGAGCCAATACCATCCAAACGTGATTTGGCGACCATGGCGGCTGTATCAATATGCGTGTGCAGAGGCTCTTCCATAGTCAGAGTCCACGATGTCAAATCCGCGGCACAGATTTGCAAGGTCACTGACGCAATCCTAAGAGAAAAGATTTAACCGTGGTGATCGGGATTGGCATAGATCTTGTCAGTGTATCGAGAATGGAGAGAATCCTGAACCAACCTTGGAACGCCAAATTTTTGAAACGTGTATTCTCCCCCTCAGAGGTATCTTACTGTAAAAAACGATTGAAGCCCCACGAAGGGCTGGCCGCAAGGTTCGCTGCCAAAGAAGCCCTAGTCAAGGCTCTTGGAACGGGATTCTCCCGAGGTGTGACTCCTGTCCAGATCGTCGTGGACGAGGACGAAAAACAAGGTCCGATCATACGCTTGTCGGACAGAGCTAGTGTCGTCGCTCAATCCATGGGAATTAACAGATGCCATGTGGCCCTATCCCATACAGAAGGGATGGCTTGCGCACTGGTTGTCCTGGAACAGATCTGAAAACATCAATTGTCTATCTCATCCATGTTTTTTTGCCATTCCTTCCAAAATTTCCTCTCACAATTGTCGATACAAATGAAATAGAGGCGCCAGTCGCTCGTTCCGCCACCCCTTCCAATAAACATGGTGTCTATTCCGTATCTGTCTTTGCATTCCTTGATGCAAAGCGTCCTTTCTTGTTCCACGCTTTCATGTGAAAGAGCAAAATCTGGAAATGAACCAAGACCACCCAAGAGAAAGGTAATCAACCATACCGTCATCATTGGGAACGAATGTCCAATTTTCATTATGCGCCATCCTTTCCCGTCTTCTTTTGCCGGTTGATTCCTCAAATCATAGAGCTTGAGCAAAAACCACTTTCAGATACCTAGTTTCAGGCATGGAAACTAAAGAGGGATGGTCGGGTCCCTGTCCCAATATTTCCAAGATTCGCAAAGATTTTCCAGTACGGTATGCGGCAATGTTTAAGGCATCCATAAAATCAGTAAGATCCAAGTGGCTGGAACATGAACAGGAAACCAGCAGGCCGCCACTTTTTAG